>JAIOOZ010000520.1 GCA_021414185.1 Betaproteobacteria bacterium | reverse complement strand
GCCGGCGATTTTTTCGCGCGCTCGGCGACCGCAGCCAGACCGTTGGCGCGCGCATACGCGATGTGCCGGTTGAAATTGAGATGCCCTTTCGCGCGCCAGCGAAAACCGCCGACCGGCCAGTGTAATAGGAGTCCGAGGCAGCGCTTGGGGAAATACGCCGCCATGGCGACTGGTGAGCGTATCGAGCGGACGCAGGTCTTTCCACACGCCGCGCGTCGACCACCCGCCGATATTGGAATCGAACCCGCCCGGCGACAGCATGATCAGCGGCGGCCCGCTGCCTTGCGCAACATAGTTGATTTTGATGCCGTCTATGGTGGCGTGGGGCATAACGACTCCTGTTCAAGCCAGAGGGCAGATGAGAAGAATTATTTGTGCCACGAATCGCGCAGTGTCACCGCGCGATTGAACACCGGCGCACCGGGTTTGGAATCGACGCGGTCGGCGACAAAGTAGCCGTGGCGCTCGAACTGATACTGTTCTCCGGGCTGCGCGTCCCTGAGCGACGGCTCCAGCTGTGCCGTGATCACGTGCTTGGACTGCGGATTCAGGTCCTGGACGTGATCGCGCTCGCCGGCGCCCGGGTGCGGTTCCTTGTACAAGCGGTCGAAGAGGCGCACTTCGCAGGCATAAGCGTGGCGCGCGGACACCCAGTGGATATTGCCCTTGACCTTGTAGGTGTCCGAGCCCGGCGTGCCGGATTTGCTGTCTGGAAAGTAATTGCAATGAACGGCTGTAACGCGTCCCGCTTCATCTTTACGGCAGCCTGTGCATTCGATGACGAAGCCATAGCGCAGCCGCACTTTGTTGCCGGGGAACAGGCGGAAATAACCTTTATCCGGGACTTCCATGAAATCTTCGCGCTCTATCCACAGTTCTTTGGAGAAAGGCACCGGGCGCTTGCCCCACTCCGGTTTTTGCGGGTGGTTGGGCGGATGGCATTCTTCTTCCTGCTGCTCGGGATAGTTGTCGATCACGAGCCTGACCGGGTCGAGCACGGCGACGCGGCGGGGGGCTACTTCGTTCAGGTGCTCGCGCATGCAGTCTTCGAGCACC
Source organism: Betaproteobacteria bacterium (assembly GCA_021414185.1). Taxonomy (GTDB): domain Bacteria; phylum Pseudomonadota; class Gammaproteobacteria; order Burkholderiales; family SG8-41; genus PALSA-1004. The sequence continues at coordinate 677 of JAIOOZ010000520.1, read as the reverse complement.
GAGAAATCGATCCAGCCGTCGGATTTCGACACCCCGATGCGGTCCGCGAAGAGACGGAAGCCTTCCGGCGGATAGCCGCGGCGCCGCGCGCCGACGAGCGTGGGCATGCGCGGATCGTCCCAGCCGTCGACGTGCTTCTCGGTGATGAGCTGGATCAGCTTGCGCTTCGACAGCACGACGTAGGTGAGATTAAGGCGCGCGAATTCATACTGGTGCGGCAGCGGTTTGGCGAGCAGTCCGCCTTCGGCCAGGCGTTCGAGCAGCCAGTCGTAGAACGGCCGCTGGTCCGCGAATTCGAGGGTGCAAAGGCTGTGCGTGATCTGTTCGAGCGCGTCCTCGATCGGGTGCGCGTAGGTGTACATCGGGTAAACGCACCATGCGTCGCCGGTACGATGATGGGTGGCTTTGCGGATGCGGTAGATCGCAGGGTCGCGCAGGTTGATGTTAGGCGAGGCCATGTCGATTTTCGCGCGCAGCACCATGCTGCCGTCGGCGTGCTTGCCGGCGCGCATATCGCGGAACGCCTGCAGGTTTTCGGCGGCGGAGCGGCCGCGCTGCGGGCTCGCTTTGCCTGCTTCGGTCAGGGTGCCGCGGCTGGCGCGCATCTCTTCCGCGCTTTGCTCGTCGACGTAGGCGTGACCTGAAGTAATCAGGTATTCGGCGGCTTCGTACATGAA
>JAIOOZ010000519.1 GCA_021414185.1 Betaproteobacteria bacterium | reverse complement strand
CATCGTCGGCGCCAACTGGAACAAGGAAGAAGGCGCCGGCCACCAGGAGGGCAGCGCGGATGCTGAATCCACCATCGGCATCGCGCCGCGGGTCATCGGCCGTGAATTCGAAAACGTGATCGGCGGCAAGATCCTGTTCGGACGCGAACGCAGCAGCGCGCATACCGACGACCCGGTTTTTCTGCGCGACATCGTGCGCGATCTCGGCCTGGAAGTTTCAGAAGAACAGTTCCAGCGCATCCTGCTGCGCTCGCGTGCCGCGGTCGCCAGCAACTACGACACGCATTACCTGACGTTCGCCGAGTTCGAAGCAATCTGCCGCGGCGTGGTCGAGGCCGGGCGCGAATGATGAATATGCGCGTCGTCGTTTACATGCTCGGCTGTGTGGCAAGCGGCTTTTTTGCAATGGCGCCCGCAGCAGCGGCCTATCCCGACAAACCCGTGCGGCTCATCATGCCCTACCCTGCCGGCGGCAGCATAGACACGGCCGGGCGCGCCGTCGCGCAAAAACTCGCCGATCATTTCAAGCAACAGTTCGTGATCGACAACCGTACCGGCTCGGGCGGCACCATAGGCACCGAAACCGCGGCGCACGCGGTACCCGACGGCTATACGCTGGTCATCGGCGGCACCGGCACGCTCGCCTTAAGCCCGCATCTGCACAGCAAATTGCCGTACGATCCGGTGCGCGACTTCACGCCGGTGACCATGCTGATTGCCAGCCCTTATGTGCTGGTTGTCCATCCATCCGTCGCCGCGACTTCGGTGAAGGAACTGGTCGCGCTGGCCAAAGCGCGGCCGGGCCAGATCAATTATGCGTCGGGCGGCAACGGCAGCGCGCCGCATTTCGCGTCGGAAATGTTCAACACCGCGGCGGGCATCAAGCTCACGCACATCCCGTACAAAGGCAGCACGCCGGCGGTGATCGATTTGATCGGCGGCCAGGTGCAGGTGATGTTTACCGGCATCCCCAGCGTGCTCGCCAACATCAAGACCAATCGCGTGCGTGCGCTCGCAGTCACCGGCAAGACCCGCACCGTCGCATTGCCGGACGTGCCGACCGTGATCGAAGCGGGCGTGCCGGGCTACGTAGTGAGCCCGTGGTTCGGCTTGCTGGCGCCCGCGCGCACGCCGCCTGCCATCGTCGCCACACTGCACCGCGAGACGGTCAAAGTACTGCGCTCGCCGGCGCTGCTCGAACGCTTCGCCACCGAAGGCGTCGACCCGGTCGGTGACACGCCCGAGCACTTCGCCGCGTATATCAAGGAGGAGATCGTCAAATGGGGCAAGGTCGTCAAAGACACCGGCATGCGCCTGGACTAGTCGTCGCATTGGCGCTGCTGGCCTGCAACGTTGCCGCATACGCAGCACGCGCCCCGCAATACCCGGCGCGCCCCATCCGCATGATCATTCCGAGCCCGACCGGCGCCAGCATGGATACGCTCGGCCGCATCGTCGCGACCCAATTGAGCGCCGCCTTCGGGCAGCAAGTCATCGCCGACAACCGGCCCGGCGCGGGCAACGTTCCCGGCACCGACCTCATCGCCAAGGCGGCTCCCGACGGCCACACCATCGGCATGATTTTTACTTCGCATACCAGCAACGCCAGCCTGCAAAAACTGCCTTACGATCCAATCGCCGATTTCGCGCCGATCACCATGGTCACCTCGGCGCCGCTGGTGCTGATCGTGCCGGCCGCTTCAGGCATGACCTCGGTGAAAGACCTGGTCGCCGCCGCCAAGGCGCGACCGCTCAACTACGGCTCGGCCGGCGTCGGCAGCGGCGGCCATCTGGCCGGTGAAATGTTCCGCTGGATGACCGGCGCGAGCGTCACGCATATTCCATACAAAGGCGCGGCACCCGCTTCGATCGATGTCGCCGGCGGACAGCTCGCATTCCAGTTTGCCTCCCAGATCACGATCCAGCCGCTGGTCGCCGGCAAACGCGTGCGCATGCTCGCCGTCACCAGCGCCAAGCGCACGGCCTCGCTCGCCGACGTGCCGTCCTTGGCCGAGCTCGGATTGACGGGCTATGAATTTTTGAACTGGTTCGGCGTCGCTGCGCCCGCGCGCACCCCGCGGGACATCGTCGCGCTCCTCAACTCGACCATCGTCAAGGCGCTGCAAATGCCCGAAGTGCGCGACCGGCTCACCGGCGATGGCGGCGAAATCGTCGGCAATACGCCGCAGGAATTCACCGAATTTCTGAAACGCGACATCGCGCGCTGGGCGCAGGTCATCAAGGCCGCCGGCATCAAGTTGGAAATGTAAGGTATTTAGCGCAGAACACGCGCTATAAACATTGCTAGAATCACGCCTCCGTATATTCAATATCCCCGGCCAGGAGGCCAATACCGTGGCGCAGGACCTCGAAAAACTCAAAGACTGGATAGGCGAGCGGGAAACCGATGTCGATTACGTGACCATCCCCGCCGTGCATCGCCTGGCGGCGACACTCGACCGCGACGACCCGGTGCCCAAGTTCGGCGATCCACTGCCCGCGGGCTGGCAGGTGATGCTGTTTCCGCGCGTGGTGCGCCAGTCGCAGGTCGGCCACGACGGGCATCCGACGCGCGGCGACTTTCTGCCGCCGGTGCCGCTGCCGCGCCGCATGAACGCCGGCCGCCGCACCTGGATGCACGACGCGCTGCGCGTCGGCGACGAGGTAAAGAAGGAAGCGACCATCAAGGAAGTCACCATCAAGCAGGGCCGCACAGGGCAAATGGTGTTCGTCACCGTCAAGACCGACATGATCAGCCCGCGCGGGCTCGCGATTACGGAAGAAATGGACGTGGTCTATCGCGAGGAACCCGCGCCGAATGCGCCGAAATCCGCGCCGAAAACGCCGCCCGGCAATGCCGCGTGGAGCAAAGTATTCAATCCCGATCCCGTCGTGCTGTTCCGCTATTCGGCGCTGACCTTCAACGGGCATCGCATCCATTACGATTACCCTTATGTGACAGA
>JAIOOZ010000518.1 GCA_021414185.1 Betaproteobacteria bacterium | reverse complement strand
GTGACGTCGGGCAGGTGCCCGGTCGCGAGCCACGGGTCGTTCGTGATGCCGACGTCGCCGGGACGCCAGGATTTCAGCGGACGCATCTGCAGAAAATGCGCGAGCGTGCGCGACAGCGTCATGTTGAACGAAGGTATGCCGATCGTGTTTTCGGCGATGGCATTGCCGGCGGCATCGAACAAAACGCACGCGTAATCGTTCGACTCGCGCACGGTTGGTGAAAACGAAGTCCGCACCAGGGTCGTCGCGGCCTCGTCGGCCACCGCGATGAATCGCGACCACAGGATCTCCAGACTCACCGGATCGATTGCGCTTTGCATCGTCAACTCCAATATGCCGGTTTCATTTCTTGTAACCGTAGATCGACTGCGCGCGCGCGGGGCTCAGCACGCCGTGGCGCAGGTCTTTTTCGATCAGGCGGCGGTCGCGGTCGGCGGGATTGCCCATGCCGCCGCCGCCCGGATAGCGGATGCGCAGCGTGTCTCCGGGCTGCAGTATGGTGCGGCCCTTGCGCGGTACCGCGAATTCGCGATTGAGGATTTTCAGCTCGGCCGCGCTGCCGGCGCCGCCGCCGTGCGAGCCCAGCGGCGGATACTTGTTGCGGTCCGAGATCACCGACAGGCGCATCGGGCCTTCGGTCGCGACCTCGATGACCATTTCCTGGCCATGGCCGCCCCGCCACTGGCCGGCACCGGCGGAATCTTCCCAGATCTGTTTTTTCCAGACGATGAGCGGCGTGAGGCCTTCCATGACTTCGACGGACCCGGGCGTGGTGTTGGACGGGTACTGCGTGCACGGCAAACCGTCGGAAGCCGGCCGCGCGCCCATGCCGCCGTTTGCAAACAAGGCAAAGCTGAAGCGGGTACCGTCGCGGCGCGCGCCGCTGTAAACGGTGCGCAGGCCCGGCGCGCTGCCCGAGTCGGCGATGATCTGGCCGGGAACTATCTGTCCCAGCGCTTCAAAAAGGCAGGTGCTCAGCATGTGGCCGACGATATGCCGGCCGCTGACCGCGGCGGGAAAGCGGCAATTGAGTATCGTGCCTTCGGGCGCCGTCACGCGGAACGGGCGGTAAGACCCTTCGTTTTTCGGGCCGAGCGGATCAAGTATGCATTTCAGCGGGTAGTTGGTGTACGCGACCGTGTAATGGATCACGCAATTGATGCCGTACGGGACCTGCGCCGAGGTCCCCGTGTAATCCACTGACAAGTCGCCGTCTTTCACGGTGACCGCACACTCGATGCGAAGCGGCTCCTCGAAGCCGTCCATCATCACCGCTGATCGATAGGTGCCTTCGGGCAGCGCGCGCACGGCTTCTCTCATCATGCTTTCCGCGCGGGACACGAGTTCCTTGCTGATGTCCTCAAGGCCGTCGATGCGCAAGTCCTTCAGCAGCTCGAGTATGCGCGCCGTCATCACCTCGTTGGCCGATACCTGGGCCATGAGGTCGCCGATGGAATCGTTCGGAACGCGCGAATTGGCGCGAATAATGTCGAGCACGACCTCGTTCGGCTTGCCTTCGGTCATGAGCCGCACGGGCGGTATGCGCGTCCCCTCCTCGAACAACTCGGCGCAGTCCGCGGCCCACATCGCACCGCCGACGTCCGGGTTATGCGCGACACAGCAGGCGAACGCAACGAGCCGCCCCTTGTGGAATACCGGCGAGATCAGCGTGTAGTCGGGCAAATGCCCGGTGCCGAACCACGGGTCGTTGGTGAGTATGGCATCGCCGGCCTTCCACGAACCGGCGGGAAAGTGTTCGAGAAAAAGCTTGGCGGAGCGTCCGAGGCAATCGCAGAACGCCGGAATGCTCGCGCGGTTTTCGGCGAGCAGATTGCCGACGGCATCGGTCAGCACGCAGGCGTAATCGTTGGACTCGCGCACGTTGGTCGAAAACGAAGTCCTGACCACGGCCGCCGCCGCTTCGTCGGCCGCCGCCACCAGGCGGTTCCAGATGATTTCGAGGCTGATCGGATCAAGTATCATGGCGTCGCGTTTTTCCCCGGATTCAGTGCAGTTCGGCAATCAGGTTGAGCGCCGCGTCGACGCGGACTTCGGCATCGAAGCCGACGACGAACGTCGACTCGTGCTCTTCAAATACTGCCGGCCCTGTGAACTTTGCGCCGGCACTGAGCTTGTAGCGGTCGTACACGGGCACGTCCGCAACCGGCCCGCGCTCCTGGAAATACACCGTCCGGCGGCCTTTCAGCGGATCGCTGCGGTCGCCCGCATCTGCCGCAACCGGCACCAGCCGCGGCGCCGGCCCGCGCGCCACCAGGCGCCACGTTACCGTTTGCATGGGCACGCCCTGCAGAATGCGCCCGTACAGGCGCAGGTACTCGGCTTCGAACGCGCGGCGCAATTCATCGGCGGGTGCAGCACCCTGCAGGAACGCAAACGGCAAAGTGATGCCGATTTCAAATCCCTGGCCCATATACGACATCTCGATATGCGTGTCGTACTCGATCGCGGACGCGGTCACGCCGGATGCGCACAGCATGGCTTCGGCACGCGTTTTGAGCTCGCCCAGAAAACCCTGCACGTGGGTCCAGGAAATATCCGCGAGCCGCACAAAGTAGCTGCGCGACATCTCGACGGACGCCGGCGCCACCAGAAAGCCGAGCGCGGATGCGGCGCCGGCGCCGAACGGACAGATGATGCGCTTGAGCTTGAGCAGCCGCGCCAGATGGAATGCATGCACCGGCCCGGCACCGCCAAACGCGAGCATCGTGTAGTCGCGCAGGTCGATGCCGCGCTCCGCCGCGTAAACGCGCGTAGCGGAGGCCATTGTTTCATCGACGATCTGCTGAATGCCGGTGGCGGCCTGCGCCATCGGCAGGCCGACGGGCTGCGCGATCTTGTTGCGGATCGCCGATTCGGCGGCACTGCGATCGAGCTTCATGCGTCCGCCGAGAAACGAGTCGGGGTCGAGATAGCCGAGCGTGAGATCGGCATCGGTTACCGTCGGCAACAGGCCGCCCTGGCCATAGCAAGCTGGCCCGGGCTCCGCGCCCGAGCTGTGCGGCCCGACCTTGATAAGCCCCATGCGGTCCACCTGCGCGATCGAACCGCCGCCGGCGCCGATTTCGATCAGCTCGATCACGGGCACGCGCAGCAGCAAACCGCTGCCCTTTTTGAAACGCTGCACCCGCGCGGCTTCGAACGTATGCGCATGGGTCGGCTGCCCCCCGGTGATCAGGCACATCTTGGCGGTCGTCCCGCCCATGTCGAACGACAGCAGATCGTTGAATCCTGCCAGGCGGCCGTAATACGCCGCCGCGATGGCGCCGCCTGCCGGCCCGGACTCGATCATCTGGATCGGAAACTCCCGGCCGAATTCCCCGGTGGCGACACCGCCGGACGACAGCATCAGGCGCAGCGGCGCGGTGACGCCGATCTTCTTCAGCCGCGCCTCGAGACGGCCGAGATAGCTTTTCATCCGCGGCAACACGTATGCGTTGGTGACGGTCGTCGAGGTGCGGTCGAATTCCCGCAATTCGCCGACCACCTCGGATGAAATGCTGACCGGCAGTTCGGGAAAACGCTTGTGCAGCAGCGCCTGCGCGCGTTGCTCGTGCGCCGAATTGCGGTGGCTGTGCAGAAACACGACCGCCAGCGCTTCGACGCCCTCGCTCACCAGCGTTTCGGCCGCGGCAATAAACTGTGCTTCGTCGAGGCCTTTGAGCACGGCGCCATCGGACCCGATGCGCTCGTCCACCTCGAGGCGCAGATTTCTCTCCACCAGCGGCTCGGCAAACTCGATGGAAAGATCATAGAGGTCGTAGCGCAGCGCGCGCCCGATCTCGAGCGTATCGCGATAGCCCATGGTGGTAATGAGCCCGGTCTTTACGCCCTTGCGCTCGATGATGGTGTTGGTGACGAGGGTGGTGCCGTGCACGACGCGGGTCAGCAGGCCGCCCTCGACTTTCGAGCCCGCCAGCAGTTTTTCAGTTCCGGCCACCATCGCATCGCTCGGATCGCTGGGCGTCGTCAGCACCTTGCCGATGGAAATCCGGCCGGTGCTTTCGTCGAGCAGGACAAAATCGGTGAACGTGCCGCCGACGTCTACGCCCAGACTGAAATGCGTTTGCGGGTGTGTCATGTATCCTAGCTGAGAGAGCGGGCACTTGCGTCGTCTGCCCGCGCCCGCTTTACGTCAGTTTCTCTATGTAAATAATCGATTTAGCCGGCTTTTTGGACGTCCGCCCGATGCTTGACCGAACCTCGCGGATTGCCGGTTTTTTTATTCTTGTATTATTATGGTATCCAACAAGTAAACATCGTTCAATCGGTTTTTTTGCGCTACGGGGGAGATATGCACTTATTGCCGTTTAAACACGGACGGCCGATCCGCGCATGGTTGTTCGCTGCCGCGACAGCCACCGCCAGCGTTGCGTATTGCGCGCCCGTCCTTGCCGCCGACAGCTATCCCACCAAGCCCGTGCGCCTGATTGTGCCCTATTCGGCGGGCGGCGGCTCCGATGTCGTCGCGCGCATCGTCGGGCAAAAACTGACCGAGACTCTGGGCCAGACGTTCGTCATCGACAACCGCGCCGGCGCCGCCGGCATGCTCGGCACGGACCTCGCCGCGAACGCCCCTGCCGACGGTTATACGCTGTTGCTTGCCGACGCCGCCTACACCATCAACAGCTCCTACTACACCAAGCAGGCCCGTTACGACGCGGTGAAGAGCTTCACGCCGGTCATCCTGATCGCCGACACGCCGTACCTGCTGATGGTCAATCCGGGCGTGCCGGCGGCGACGCTCAAGGAGTTCATCGCGCTGGCCAAGGCGCAGCCCGGCAAGATCAACGTCGGGTCTTCGGGCAACGGCAGCGGCAGCCATCTCGTCGGCGAGCTTTTCAAGCTCAAGGCGGGCGTCAACATGAACCACATCCCCTATAAGGGCGCCGGCCCTTCGACTGCGGACGTGATGGCGGGCCAGATCCAGGCGACATTCGCTGGCGCGGCCGGCGTCGTCACCTTTGTGAAAAGCGGCCGCCTGAAGGCGCTCGTCGTCGGCTCCGCCAAACGCAATGCGCTGCTGCCCGACGTGGCGACGTTCGCGGAGCAGGGCTTCCCCGACATGGTGGTCAGCAACTGGTACGGCATCGTGACGCCGGCCGGCACGCCCAGGCCGGTCGTCAAGCGGCTCTATGACGAAATCGCGCGCGCTATCGCGCAGCCGGACGTGCGCGAGCGGCTCACCAACGTCGCTCTCGATCCGGTAACGCCGTCGCCCGACCAGTTCGCGCAATTGATCGGGCTCGAGATGAAGCGCTGGGCGCAGGTCATCAAGGAAGCAAACCTCAAAACCGAATAGACGGCGCGCCGGCACGGCGCATTACCACTTTAATTTTCAACTGAAGGATTCAACATGGGTGCGGCACCAGCTAAATTCGCGTGGCTCGACGGCAAGTTCGTGCGTTGGGAAGACGCCAAGATCCACATCCGCAGCGAGTGCGTGATTCGCGGCATCGGCGTGTTCGAGGGTTTGCGCGGCTACTGGAACGAGAAGCAAAAGCAGATGTACGTCTTCCGCTCGCGCGATCACTACAAGCGGCTGGCGGGCTCGATGAGGATCATCCGCATGCCGCTGCCCTACGGCACGGAAGTCATCGAGCAAGCGATGCTCGACCTGATCAAGCGCAACAAATTGCGCGAAGACATCCACATCCGCGCCAATGTTTACATTGGCGAAGGCAGCGATCACACGCATGACCCGGCCAAAATGTTTGTCGGCTCCTTCGTCACGGCGCTGCCGCGGCCGGCCAAGAAAACGGTCAGGACCGGAACGCATGCGACCGTGAGCTCGTGGCGGCGCATCGACGATCAGGCCATGCCGCCGCGCGCCAAAGTGACCGGCAACTACGTGAACAGCCGGCTCGCGCAGGTGCAGGCGGGACTCGACGGCTACGACACCGCGATCATGCTGGACCAGTCGGGCAAGGTGTCGGAAACAGCCGGCGCCTGCGTGGTGATCGTCCGTGACGGCAAGGTCTATACGCCGTCGGTGACCAACAGCATACTCGAGGGCATCACGCGCGATACCCTGATCCGGATTTTCCAGGATGACCTCGGGCTGCCGGTCGTCGAGCGCTCGATCGACCGCTCCGAGCTCTACATGGCAGACGAGATGTTCGAATGCGGCAGCGGCCACGAAATCAGTCCGATCGTCTCGATCGACCGCATGCAGATCGGCGACGGCGGGCCGGGCCCCATCACGCGCGCAATCCAGGAGAAGTATCTGAGCGCGGTGCGCGGCAAGCTGAAAAAATATCGCCGCTGGCTGACGCCCGTCTACTGATGCCGGGCGCCCGACTATCCCCGCATTGCAAACTATCCATAAGAACCTGACCGCAAATGGCTGCCAAGATCCGTGAACTCGCCGCCCGCCAGCGCCTGAGCGCGGCCGACGTCGTGTACCAGAAAATCAAGGACGAGATCGTCATGGCTGAGCTCGAGCCCGGCGCCCTGGTCGACGAAATCAGCCTGGCGGGGCGGTTTCGCGTCAGCCGCACGCCGATCAGAGAAGCGTTGCGCAGGCTCGAGCAGGACGGCCTGGTCACCACGATTCCACGCCGCGGCACCCTGGTGCGGCGCCCCACGCTGCAGGACATCATGGAGATCGACCAGATCCGCGGGCTGCTCGAGCCCGCGGCGGCCCGCCTGGCGGCTGGACGGGTCAACGCCGACGCCCTGGAACGCATTGCGGAGGAACTGCTGCGCCTGCGCAAGTCGAAGCAGATCGATCTCGCGGAATTCCTCGCGGTCGACTGGCAGCTGCATGAACTGGTGCTGACGGCCTCAGGCAATACGCACATCCGCGACATCGTCAACAGCCTGCACGCCAGGATGAGCGCGGTGCGCTGGCGCTCGGCGCACCCGCGGGCGGAACTGGCGGTCGGCGAATTGCTGGAGCTGGTGCAGGCGCTGCGCAAAGGCGACGGCGACGGCGCCGAAGCCGCCATGCGCAAGCACATGCTGGCGACGCGCGAAAACCGGCACAAACTCTACCAGCTCAGCACCGACAGTCCCGGGCGCGACTCGGCCGGATCCCTGATTGCCAGCTAGAAGGAGCGAATATGCGGACGTCGAGCAGCAAAAACGCAGGTTCCGGGCGCGCGCACGTTGCGCGCATGTCGGCAGGATTTTGCGCCGGGCTGCTGCTGGCGTTACCCGCGCTTGGTGCTGACAATGAGGCGGCCGTGTTCCCCAACCGGCCGGTCAGGCTCATCGTCGCGTTTGCGCCCGGCGGCGCGTCCGACATCATCGCGCGTCTCATCGCGCTCAAGCTGTCGGAAAAATGGAAGCAAACCGTAGTGGTGGACAACCGTCCCGGCGCCAGCGGCATCATCGGCAGCGAATACCTGGCCAAGGCGCCCAAGGACGGCTACACATTCGGCATCAACAGCGTGACCCAGACCATCATCCCGTCGATGACGCCCAAGATGCCGTACGAGCTGGTGAAAGACTTTACCCCGCTGTCTCTCGCCGCCAATGTGCCGCTCTTGATCACCGTCGGCGGCAGCCCGAAAACCGCCAACGTGCGCACGCTCGCCGATTTCGTGGCGCTGGCGAAGGCGCAGCCCAAGCACCTGGCCTACGGCTCGGGCGGCACCGGCACCCAGGGCCATCTTGCCGTCGAGCTTTTTCGCGCCGCGGTCAACATTGACGTCGTGCACGTGCCGTATAAAGGCGGCGGGCCGGCGGTAAGCGACGTCATCGGCGGCCAGGTTGATTTCATCTTCGCCAACGCGCCCGAAGTAACGGGTTTCATCAGCGCCAACCGCATGCGCGCGCTGGCTGCGACGTCGGCCAAGCGGCTGCCGGGCCTGCCCAACGTGCCTACCGTCGCCGAATCCGTCAGCGGCTTCGAAGTCGTGCAGTGGTACGCATTCTGGGGACCGGCCGGACTTCCGCGCGCGATTACGCAGAAACTCAATGCCGAAATTGCCTACGCCATCGCCCAGCCGGACATCAAGTCGCGGTTCGAGGAAATGGGCATGGAGGCGGCCTCGAGTTCGAGCGAAGCGCTCGACAAGCTGCAGAGGTCCGAACTCGTCAGGTGGGGCGGCGTCGTCAAATCGCTGGGACTGGCAGTCCCGCAGTAACCAGCTAACCGCCGGCGACCGCCTCGCGCGTCAGGCTGGCCAACCCGTCGATTTCGGCCGGCGTCGTATCGAAGCGGCAAACCAGACGTATTTTGCCGGGCCCGCGGCGATACAGCAGCACGCCGCGCTGCTCGAGAAAATCCACCGCGTTCGCGGGCAGGCTCACGAAGAGTTCATTGGCCTCGACGGGCGCGCTAATCTCGACTTGGGGAATTCCGCCGAGCAGCCCGCCCAGCCGTTTGGCCGCGCCGTTGGCCTGCCCTGCCAGCTTCAGCCACAGCCCGTCAGTGATAAAGCGGTCGAGTTGCGCCGAAGCGAAGCGCATCTTCGACGCCGCCTGACCGGAACGCCGCGCGCGAATGCGCAATTCCTGCACCATGGCCTGGTCGAACACCACGATGGCGTCCGTATTCATGGCGCCGCACTTCGTCGCGCCGAAAGACATGATGTCCACGCCGGCGCGCCAGGTCATATCGGCGGGAGAACAGCCGACACTGGCCACGGCATTGGCGAAACGCGCGCCATCCATGTGGACTTTCAGGCCGTACCGCTTGGCGACCGCCGACAGCGCATTGACTTCCGCCGGCGCGTAAACCGTGCCGCCGTCGGTTGCCTGAGTCAGCGACAGCGCGCTGGGCGGGGCCTTCGACGTGAGCCCGCTCTTATCGCTTTCGACTATTTCCGCGAAAGCAGCGGGATCGATCTTGAATTCGGCGCCCGCTACCGGAACGAGTTTTGCACCGCCGGTAAAAAATTCGGTCGCGCCCGACTCCCGGTGCATGACGTGCGCAGACGGATGGCAGTAAATCACGCCATAAGGGGGAGTGCATGCCGACAAGGCCAATGCATTTGCCGCAATGCCGGTCGACACCGGGAGGACGGTAACGGGGTGTTCGAACAACTCCGAGAACCGCTGCTGCATGGCCGCAGTATGCGGATCGGCCCCGTAACTCGCTACCGTCCCATGGTTCACGCTCTCGATTGCCGCGATGATCTCGCTGGCCGCGCCCGTCACGTTGTCACTGCGAAAATCCACGTTTCCCCTCTTTCGTCTGCGTTATGAATGTTGCCCGGAACCGCACATCGCATTGCGCGCGCTACTCCCAGATCCTCTCCGGCAGCGGCAACCCTTTCAGATCCGCGGCGGAGAGCTTGCCGTCCGGCGGTATGCCCCAGCGCTCCAGCACGTCGGCGAGCTGGCGCACATGCTGCGCCGAATGCCACGCCGAGCGCTCGAAAACCTCGTGCAGCGACTGGTCGCCGTACGACGTGGGCACCAGCTGCTCGAACGAAATATTTTTATTGGCCTCCCACCACTCCCGCAGACGCGTGATGACGCCATCGCCGTAGCGGGCGATGTCGGCGCCCGTCGGATACTTGTTCTCGTCCTCGGCCGGCACATTGGTGTTCATGGGGGAGTATTCGATCTTTTGCGTCACCGCCGTCAAATAGGTTTCCACTATGCAAAAGACATGATGGCCGAGCAGGCGGGCAGGACGTTCGCGGTTGTGCACGACCGACTCGTTGATGCGCGCCGTCGGAAACTGGGGCATGTAGCGCTGCGCCGCTTTTAACGCGACGATCCATTTCTCGAGTATTTCGGCGGGCGGCAGGCGCTTGTGCCCGGTATCGATGCCGACGAACTTCGCGACGTCCTCGAGGTTCTGCCCCATCACGTACTCTTTGCCCCTGGCCACGACGGGCAGATTGCGCACGCCGAGCGCCAGCAACCGGTCGCGTCCGCCCGGGTCGTTGAGCACGTCGACGGCTTCGAAATCCACCTTTGCGCGCGAAAGAAACTCTTTCGCCCTCAGGCAGCTCGTTCAGCCAGGCTTGGTAAAAAGTACGAAACGCGGTTGCTGGTTGTTTTCCATTGAGGTCCCGGGTGCGGCGCGTAACAATTGTGCGCCGCTTAAAAAGATTATCGCACGGCCGCGCAGTTACTCCGCGCGGATGTTCGCCGCCTTGATCACATCGCGCCACATCGCGGTCTCAGCCTTGATCATGGCCGCCAGTGCGGCCGGTTCGTTGGTGGTGGCTTCCATCCCCTGCCTCGCCATGGCTTCCATGATGACGGGCTGCTTTGCCAGACCGAGCGCTGCGCCGTGCAATTTGTTGACGATTGCAGCAGGTGTTTTCGCCGGCGCGAGCAGCGCGTGCCATGAAATGACGTTGAAGCCCTTCAACCCGGCTTCGTCCAGCGTCGGCAATTCGGGCGCGGTCGGCGCGCGCTTTAAAGAGGTCACGGCCAGCCCCTTTAACTTCCCGGCCTGCATGAACTGCAGCGCGGCGGCGACGCTGGCGAAGGTCATCTGCACTTCGCCCGACATGGTGGCGATCACGCCCGGGCTCGCGCCTTTGAAGGGAACATGCGTGATGTCCACGCCGCCGCGCCACTTCAGGAGTTCGCCGCCGAGGTGCGCCGTGCTGCCGACGCCGGCGGAAGCGTAGGTCAGCGTGCCCGGCTTCGCCTTGGCGAGCGCCAGCAGGTCTTTGACCGAAGAAACGTTGAGGCCCGGATACAGCAGCAGGATGTGCTGCGATGAAGAAAGCTGGGTGATCGGCTGCAGGTCCTTTTCCACGTTGAACGGCAGGTTGCTGTACATGCTCGGATTGACGGTCAGCAGCGAGTTCAGCGGCAGGATCAGCGTGTAGCCGTCGGGTGCCGCTTTCGCCACGATATCGAGCGCGATGTTGCCGCCTCCGCCCGCGCGATTATCGACGATTACCTGCTGGCCCAATGCATCGCCCAGCTTGGGCGCGAATATGCGCGCCAGCGTGTCCGCCCCGCCACCTGCAGGAAAAGGCACCAGCAGGCGAATCGGCCGCGCAGGATAGTTTTGCGCGGTCGCTGCACTTGCAATGAAATACAAGGCCGCCAGCACGCAAGCGCGCCGCATCGAATGTGGCATGAAACTCCTCTCTAACAAATGGGGACGCGCGCAGGAACGCGGCCGCAGCGGTGTGGACTGGAATTCTAACAGGAGGAAACCAGGCTCGCGGGCAAGCGGTACGCGCGAGCAAGTCGCGTGGGTGCGTGCCAGACTTTTCTGGTAGTGTGACTGCTTCGATGGAGACCTCGCGCACCACCATGCTGCCATGCTTGCCTCCCTGTTGAAAAACCTTTTTCCCGCAAGCGGCAAACCAGGCGCCGGCACGCCGGCGATCCGCCTGCACATCGGCGGGCAGATCGCGCATCCCGACTGGAAGATCCTGAACGTGCTGCCGGGCCCGCACGTGGACTACCTCGGACATTGCGCGGACCTGTCGCGCTTCGCCGACCACAGCATCCTGGAAATTTACGCGTCGCACGTCATCGAGCACCTGCGGTTCCAGAAGGAACTGCCGGATGCGTTGCGCGAATTCAATCGCGTGCTGACGGCGGGCGGCACGCTGCGCGTAAGCGTCCCCGACCTGGATACCCTGTGCAAGTTGTTCCTGGATCCGGAAATGAGCCTGAAGCAGCGCATGCAGATCATGGGAATCATGTTCGGCAGCCAAATGGACGAAGCGGACTTCCACTACGTCGGCCTGAATGAAGAGATCCTGACCGCTTACCTGCAGGATGCCGGCTTTACCGACATCGTCCGCGTCGAGAAATTCGGGCTCTTCGACGACACCAGCAATATGGTCTACAAGCTGCCGATCAGCCTGAATATGACTGCGCGCAAACCGCCGGCGAATTAATTTAGTCGGCCGCGGTCAGCGCGTTTCCAGCCAGTCCGCGAGCTCGTGGCTTCGAAATCGCCGGCCTTGTGCTGCGGATACACGTAGATTTTCAAATCCGGCATGCCGAGCGCCTTCGCCTGCGCGCGCGCTGCCTTCTCAAAGAAGTCATGCACGAACACCACCGTCGGGTGTCCCGCTTTCGTCAGATATATCCCGTCGCGCACGGCGCCGGAGGTGCAGGACCCTCAGGCCCCGACGCCTACCAACGCGTAATCAGTCTCGGCCAGCAATTTGTTCGCATCGACGCGCGGCGCCGGCGCCCACGTGTTGGTTTTGTAGACGCGCATCACGCTCGCCGGGTTCAGCGTCCTGCCGATCTCTTCTTCCATCGCTTTCCAGAACGGGATCGCCGACACGTGCTGGTTGAAGATGCAGCCCACGCGCTTGCCTGCCAGCGTCTCCAATATGCGCTGCGGCTTCTGGGTGATTGCTTCGACTTCGCCAACCGGGTCGAATAGTTCGATAGTCATGCTTCCCTCCTCGTTCTTCTAATTCAAATGCAAGCCACAGAGGACACAGAGTTCACAGAGAAAAAACCAACCTGAACTGAATATTGGAGTCCTGCCTTCCTTGCATTTCTCTCTGTGTCCTCTGTGTCCTCTGTGGCAAATAGTTCTTGAATTGCTTGTAGCCAATGGTTTTAGTTTGGAAACTCCACCTTCCTGCTCTGCGTATACCCGCCCAGCGTGCCCCAACCCGAACACAGCGCGCAAAATCCAGCACCCGAACCCCAGCCGCCGCTGGTCACGAGCACCAGGTTTTCCGGCGAGCGTATCCACGGCACGCGCGCGTTCGGATCGTTCTCGTCTACAACGTGGCTCCAGTGCATCGGATGCGTCGCGGAAATCGAGCGGCGGCGTTTCGCTTCGTGCACCGGGCGCGTCGCGAATTTCATGATGCCTGCCTTGACCTGCGCCTTGGTGAGCCCCGCTTCATGCAGCGCCTTCACGGCCATCGGCCCGAGCACGTAAACCATGTCGCCACCGGTGATGTTGTTGCTGCCGAGTGTTGCGATTGAATCGCCGAGCAAACAAAGGACGTCTTCGATCGGGCTGTAGCCGGCGCCGGTCGCCACCGACATCGGTGCCGTCACCGCCGTGACTGTAACGACAGTATCGTCAGCCTTGAAGCCGCGCTCGACGTGCAGCGGTTCCCACGGATTCGCCTCCTGGTCTTCGGCGAGGCAAAAGGTGAAATAGCCGGGATGCCCGAGTGTCGTCTTGCACGGATCGCCGGGAAAGCCGCCGCCGATGTTCCACAGGATGAGGCGCAATGCGCGGCCTATCGTCGCCGACGCGCGGCAACCGTGGCCGAGCGTGCCTTCGCGCGTGTTGAAGCCCAATGTCTTCACTGCCGGACCGCTGACCATGACCAGCGGCGCGCACGCGTGCGTCGTCGTCTGCACGCCGTTGAGATTGAATTTTTCTTCGAGCACCGCTTCGACCGCTGCGATTACGATAGGCACGTACTCGGGTTTGCAGCCCGCCATCACGCAGTTGATCGCTATTTTCTCTATGGTCGCAACCCCGCTGCGCGGCGGCACCACGCCGACGACTTCAGCGGGATCGCGCTTGAGGTACGCAAGGATGCGCTCTATCGCGCCGCGCGTCGGCGGCACCACCGGCAGGCCGTCCGTCCATTTTTTTTCAAAACAGACTTCCACCGCCGCCTCGAGGTCGGCGGCTTCGATGATGCGTGAGGCTAATTCCATTTAGATTTCCTGCAGGCTGGACTGGTGAAAGTCTAGCAGGTTTGTTAGTACAGGATTTCCGGGGGGCAACCGGGAGGATTAGGCAATTAAAACTTGAACACCCTCAAATGTCACCGGGGCCGGAATGCTTTGCCGCATTCAGACGCAGTTGCAGCGCCTGGATTTCCGCTAGCAGCGGTTCGTCGGTGTAGCCGCCGGCTTGCGCCCTTCGCTCCATGTCGTGGAGACGCTCGATATCCGCTTCGCGCTGCACATTCGTTCTGGCTTCACGCTCGCGGCGATCGCGCAGCTCGACAATGCGGCGAGCAGTCGATTCAGATTGCAACTCTATCTCCGCCTTGGAATGCGCCATCCATTCATCGACAAATTTCTTGAGCCGGACCTCCTGTTGCTCCCTGGACATGGATTTGAAATCGGCCGAAACGCGCAAATCATCCATGGCGCGCGTTTGGCGAGCAGTTCTCGTTGCCAACGCTTCGATCTCGCGGTCGATCCCGAGAGCTTTTACATCCGCGTCGAATTCGGCCATCGCCTTTTGAAATGCCGGATCGTCTTTGGCGGGAACGAGGCCGATTTCGCGCCGGGCGCGCTTTCGTGCGAGCCATGCCCAAATGCCCAAATAGGCAAGGAAGCCCGAGATCGCGATAAACACCGCAACGCCGAAACCTATAAAACCGGCAGCCAGATGACTGACATCGAACTTGGTCGGCAACCAGAATCCCGACGCGAAGGCGGTTGCGAATATTGCAAGAACGATAACATTTCCAACGGCAGTAGATTTCTCTTTTGAAGGGTCAGCCACCGGCGCGGCAGCGCCGCCCGGCGTGGACTCAGCGGTTGGCGATTCGCCTGCTGCGTCTTTATCTACTATGGACACAATTGTTTAGAGCTTGAACACCCGCTGCGCATTAGCCCCACGCACATTATCCCGCGCCGCCGGCGTCAGCTTCTCTATGAGCGCCAGCGTGCCGGACATATCGCTGATGTTATGCGGGAAGTCGGTACCATAAAGCACGTGCTCATCACCGAATGCCTCTATGCTGTCGCGCAGCGCCTCGCTCGAATACACGACCGAGTCGGCATAAATTCTTTTC
>JAIOOZ010000517.1 GCA_021414185.1 Betaproteobacteria bacterium | reverse complement strand
TACCTGCCGGATCACAACGTCAACATGGTGTTCCTGTCCAGCGGCACGCCCGGTGACTGGGCGCTCGGCGATTTCTGGGGACCGATAGCGAACGAGACGCGCGCCTGGCTCGACCATCTCGCGACAGGAAAACCCTGCGTGCATGCGACCGCACAGGATGCGCGCTGCAATCTTGAAGTGACTTTGGCGATACAACTCGCAGCGGCGAGCGGCAACGTGGTCAAGCTGCCGCTGACGCAATAGCGAGAGGCGAGAGGAGAGAGGTGAGAGGAGAGAGGTGAGAGGAGTGAAAGTCAAAAGCGTCTTTGCAGTCCTGGCGCTCTGCGGCTGCAGTTCCGCTTTCGCGCAGTCGTATCCCACGAAGCCAATAAGGATGATCGTCGCTTATCCTCCCGGCGGCGGCACCGATATCGTCGGCCGCATGATGGCGCAGAAGATGTCGGAGGATTTCGGGCAGACGGTCGTCATCGATAACCGCGGCGGCGCTGCGGGCGGCATCGGCAGCGAAATCGCTGCCAAGTCCGTGCCCGACGGTTACACCATACTGATGGGCAACGTCGCACCTAACGCGATCAACGTCAGTCTGTACGCAAAGCTCGGATACGATCCTGTGAAGGATTTCGAGCCGGTGAGCCTGGTGGCGTCGACGCCCAACATACTTGTCGTGCATCCGACGCTGGCCGTTAAGACCGTAGGCGACCTGGTTGCGCTGGCCAAGGCGAAGCCCGGCACGCTTAACTATCCATCCGCTGGCCTTGGCAGTTCATCGCACCTCGCCGGTGAATTGCTTGACAGCATTGCTGGAGTCAAGATGGTGCACATTCCGTACAAGGGTGGCGGTCCCGCGCTGACGGATTTGCTCGGCGGGCAGATGCAGTTGATGTTTGCGACGATGCCGGCAGCGATGCCGCACGTGCGGTCGGGCAAGCTGCGCGCAGTCGCCGTTACCAGCGCCAAACGCTCGCAGGCAATGCCCGAACTGCCGACCATAGGCGAAACGCTCAAAGGTTATGAAGCTTCGACCTGGTACGGCGTGCTCGCACCGGCGCGCACGCCGCGTCCGATAGTCGCGAAACTGCACGGCGAAATCGTCAAAATTCTCGGCGTGGCCGAAACCCGCGACAAGCTGCTGCTGCAGGGCTTCGAGCCGGTCGGCGGCACGCCGGCGGAATTCGGCGCATACATCAAGTCAGAAATCGAAAAGTGGGGCAAGGTCGTCAAGGCGGCTGGCATCCGCGCCGAGTAAACTACGTGATATTTGCCCTAGTCGGCAGGCGGCAAAAATTGTAAATTTATGCCGTCAACATCAGGGAGTTTCTTCATGGCGACTCAGCGATATTTTCTCTCCGGCATGTTTGGCCTGCTGCTCGCGTTATTCGGCGGCGCGG
>JAIOOZ010000150.1 GCA_021414185.1 Betaproteobacteria bacterium | reverse complement strand
GACTACGAAAAATGGGGCGCGGTTATCCGCGCTGTCGGCATTAAAGGCGAATAGGTTCGACCCGGATTATCCGCCGGATTGGTTCCGCGATAGCTGTATATCGGGCAAACCAAAAAAAGCGCCCTCGAATAAATCGAGGGCGCAGGGTCCGCAAGATGCGAACAGGGAGGAATTAAGATATTAGGGCTTGAATCGGCCCGCGTATGTTCGCCAGCCAACAGATGGCGCCGAATCGCGGACAGACCACGGTCTACTTGATCGTTGAGAAAGCGCGTGCGCAGCTTGATGCGCTGAAATGCCGCGCGGTTTTCTTCGAGCGAAATCCCGTCCTCGGTGCCCTTGTCGACGTATTCAAAAATGCCTTTGGGCAGACGGCGCTGCGCGGCCGCGCGCAGATCGAAGATGTTGTAGCAGCGATTCAGGTCTGTCATCCGCTCGACTCCCGGCTCAACCGGGCCGGCTAATAGCGGATGCCCGGCGTCGAGCCGCCGTCGACAGCGATGCTCTGGCCCGTCATTGCCGACGCATGTGGCGAGGCGAGGAAGAGCACCAGCGGTGCGATGTCCTTCGGCTCAACGAGGCGGCCGATGGGGAACTGCTTGATGAAGCTCTTCTCGGCCTCGGCCTCGCTCACGCCGAGTTCCTTCGCGCGGGCGGCGAGGCGGCTGGGATAGCGGTCGGTCTTGGTGAAGGGCGGGTGAACGACGTTCACCGTGATGCCCTGGGGCGCCACCATCGTGCTGAACTGCTTGGAGAAAGCGATGATGGACGAGTTGCCGAGCGCGCTGGGCAATGCGGTGGGGCCGGCCGCGAATGCGGCGTTGCCGCCGATGTTGATCACGCGGCCGCGCGACTTGCGCAAATGGGGCAAAGCGGCGCGGCAGCAGCGCATGTAGGCCAGCGTCTTGCCTTTCAGCCGTTCCAGCAGTCCTTCGTCGTCGAGCGTCTCGATGTTGCCGCTGATCGCGGTCGAAGCGTTGTTGACCAGCACGTCGAGCCCGCCGAAGGCGTCGACCGCCGCCTGCACTGCGCCGATACACCCCTCGGCGGTGAACAGGTCCATCGCAACGGCCTTCGCCTTCACGCCTTTTGCCGCGATTTGCTTTTCCGCATCCGCGAGCGCAGCTTTGTCGCGGCCGCAGATGGCCACGTTCGCACCCTCCCCCGCGAAAGCCAGCGCGATGCCGAGGCCCACACCGCGGTTGCCGCCGGTGACCAATACTGACTTGCCCTTCAATTGAAGATCCATGTCCTGCGTCCTTTCGTTTTATTGTCTTCGATATACGCCACGCGCACGTTCTCCCGTTTTTTTATGCGCGGCAAGATGCAGAGTCTAACTTAACTTGATGAGACATTCCCTCCCCTTAACGGGGAGGGCTAGGTTCTCTTCTTCCGCTGTATGCTTCGTCGCGCGAGCAGACGGCGGGCGTTCCAGCAAGTCATATAATGTTCTCCTATGCTCGCCGACCGCTACGACCTCCCCCTGTCCACCGCCTCCGCCGCCGCACGGGACGCCTACCTCGAGGGCTTCGATCTGGCGCTCACCGTGTATCCCGGTGCAGCCGAAGCCTTCGACCGTGCGCTCGCCGCCGACCCGGGATTCGCCATTGCGCACGCGGGCAAGGCCCAGATCCTGATGCGTGAAGGCAAGGCCGCTCAAGCACGCGCGGCCCTGGCAGCGGCCAACGGTGTCGCCGCCGGCGCGTCTGCAAGAGAGGCGGGGCATATCCGCTTTTTCGACCTTGCGTACTCGGGCCAGACCGATGCGGCCATCGACGCCCTGCATGCCCATCTGGCCGAGTGGCCGCGCGATGCACTGATGGTAGCGACGGCCGCGAATCCCAACGGTCTCATCGGCAGCTCGGGCCGCGTCGGCAACAAGCGGCAGAACGCGCAGTTGCTCGACCGTCTCGCCCCGCATTACAGCGACGATTACTGGTTCCTTTCCTATCACGCGATCGCGCTCGGCGAGGACGGCCGTGTCGCGGAGGCGCGGCCCAAGATCGAACGATCCGTGCTGCTCAACCAGAAGAACGCGCACTGCGCGCATGGTGTCGCGCACGTCTGCTACGAGAGCGGCGACGCGGATCGTGGCCGCGACTTCCTCTCCTCCTGGCTCGCCAGCTATCCGCGCGATGCGGCGTTCCATGGACATCTCAGCTGGCATCTCGCGCTTCTCGAGCTGGCGGCCGGCAACTGGACGGCGGCGCAGGCTCTCTACCGTGACGCCATCGCGCCCGACCGGCACCCCGGCGGGCCGCAACAGAAAACGTGGGATGGTGTCGCGTTTCTCTGGCGTTCCGAGCTGGCCGGCCAACCGCGTAACGAG
>JAIOOZ010000684.1 GCA_021414185.1 Betaproteobacteria bacterium | reverse complement strand
TGGCTGGCGAGCAATCCGCTGACGGTGACCGCCCTGCAGGAGGAAATCGAAGAATGGGCGGCGGCGGGCTTCAAACTCGATATCAAGTCATTGCGCGAACTTGAGGCGAGCCTTGAGGTGCAGGCGGCGTAGTTGCGGCGGCCGCACCATGCTGTTCTCCGTGTCCGGAACTTCTATTTCCAGAACGGCTCGGCGCCGCGAAAGTCCTTCCAGGCGCGCTTCAGATAACGCGTACCGGCGTCCTGCATGCCGGCACTCCAGCCGAGCATGATGCCGCGGGCTTCGTTTATCGGCACTCCTTTAAGACCGCTGCTTGCACGCGCGGCGAGTTGAGTCATTTTTACCGCGTCATTATAGGAACCGAGGGCTTCCTGCAGGCGCGCCAGCACGGCGCGATATTCGCGCGCCGGTTTTTCGTCAAATAAAGGCGTGAAGAATTCGCTCGCGTAGCGCAGTTTTTTGGCGGCTATGCGCAGACGATGCAAGTCTGCCGGCGCAAGCTCCGCAAATTTCCTGCCGCGTTTGCGCACGCGCTTGAGCGCAACGCTCAATACCTCCCGCGCATATTCTATCGCCGGCCGCTGCAGTTCGCGGTGCTGCGAGTCGTTCAGCGTTTCAAGCCATGTTTCGGCGTTGGTCCATGCGCCTAGTGCGAGCAACAAACCCTGGCCGCGGGCAGAGGCAACAGCACGCCGCGCACGCCGGTTCGCATTGATGCGCAGCCGCGCAGCCGCGTCAGCGAGCAACACAAGGCCTGCATGGTTTGCATAGCGGCCTGCCACCGGCGGCAGCGTTTCGGTTGCAAATACGTCCCAATCGCGCGCCGCGCCCAGTATGCCAGCCAGCCAGCGTGTTTCCGCCATCTGCGGCGCGGACACGGCGGGCTGAAACAACGGCGCGAACGTGCTGAAGACCGAGCGCAACCGGCGCAGCGCGACACGCATCTGGTGCACATACTCAGGATCGCCATCACTCAACATGCCGCGCTGGTTGTTCATGAAATGAGAAACGCAGCCCTGTACCAGCGATTTGAAGGCGTCGTTGCTGGCCATGCTGGCGGTCAATGTCGATGGCGGGGCCTTGACGGGCTGTTGCGGTGTGCCGAGATACAGCGCAAAGCCGCGAGCGGCTTTCGAGCGGTCTTCGACCAGCAAAGGTACGGTCTCGAGCAATTGCGCCGCGACCTGGTAGGCGTGACAGGCCGGCCCGCTCTTCACTTCGAGCTCAAGTTCGCAGAGGGTTTCAGTTGCATTGCCGCTTTTTACCAGGCCGTGGTCGATGCTCACTTCAATGGCAGCACCGGCGGCGGGTGTCAGCATGCAGTTCGCGCGCGTAAAATCAGTGACGATCAGCGGTTTCAGTTGCGCGCGCAGTTCAAGCGAAGAAAAAAGTGTTGCCGCGGCACATCCGGCCAATGCTTCGAAATCCGGCATGGGCGTTGCTATGGCTGTTTCAAACTCTTCGCGTTCGTGCAGGCCCGCGGTGACGCTGCCGCCGCTCTTGACCGTTTGCACCCACTTCTTGCCGCTGCGCCGCAACCGCAACGTCACGCCCGCGCGCCACAGATCGAGATCAGGCGTATCGTAATAAACGCTGTACAGCTTGTGCGTAGTGCGCGGAGTCGCGCGCTTGAGGAGAGGGTGGGCGGCCAAACGCGCAAGATGTCGCGAGTCGATCCGCAGCTTGAGTTCGGTTTCGAGGGACATGGTGCGCGGGACGGCGCGCGAGCGCCGGCGAACGGAGGGCCGAGAAGTTTAGCCCAGGTTTGCGGGAACGCGCCAACCTGCTTCATGCGGGCAGGCGGCGGCGCTCCGTAAAGAGGCTAATGCCGGCGATGCGGCGCCCCGCAACGAACAAGAATGCGACTTACGCGGATGATTTTCCCGCGAGAGCTTCCAATAGTTGGTTCTGGACATGCGGCGTCTTGCCGCGGGCGTTCTTGCGGTGCCTGTAATGGCCATCCGCGGACATTTCCCACGCATCGATATTGCGCGCCAGAAACGGCTTCAGGCCTTCGCGGATGACGCGTTTCTTGAGCCGTCCATCAAGCACCGGGAAGCACACCTCGATGCGGCGGAAAAAATTGCGGTCCATCCAGTCGGCACTCGACAGGTAGACGTCTTCCGCGCCGCCGTTGTAAAAATAAAAGATGCGCGAATGTTCGAGAAAGCGGCCCAGCACCGAGCGGACCCGTATGTTCTCCGAAATGCCCGCGACTCCCGGGCGTAAAGCGCAGACACCCCGTATGATCAAATCGATCTTCACGCCGGCTTGCGACGCGTCGTAGAGCGCGGCGATGATTTCGGGCTCGAGCAGCGCGTTCATCTTGGCGATGATGCGGGCCTTGCGGCCTTCGCGTGCGTTTTTTGCTTCCGCCTGGATCGCTCTGATCGTGCGCTGGTGCAAAGTGAACGGCGATTGCAGGAGGTGCCTCAACTTCAAGGCCTTGCCGAGCCCGGTGAGCTGCATGAACACCTCGCTCACGTCCGAGCCGAGTTCTTCGTTACAGGTAAACAGGCCAAAATCCGTGTAAAGCCGCGCCGTGCGCGAATGATAGTTGCCGGTTGCAAGGTGCACGTAACGCCGCAGGTGGTTCTCCTCGCGCCGCACGACCAGCGCCATTTTGGCATGGGTCTTGTGGCCGACTACGCCGTAGACCACGTGGGCGCCGACTTCTTCCAGCCGTTGTGCCCAGTTGATGTTGGCTTCTTCGTCGAAGCGCGCCATCAATTCGACCACCACCGTCACCGCCTTGCCGGTGCGCGCGGCCTGGATCAGCAATTCCATCATTTCCGACTGTGCGCCCGTGCGGTAGACCGTTTGCTTGATGGCAACGACCTGCGGATCATTGGCGGCCTCTTTGATGAAATCGACGACCGGCAAAAACGATTCATAGGGCTGGTGCAGCAGGATGTCGCTTTTGCGGATGGCGTCGAAAATATTTTGTTTCGCGAGTTGGCGCGGCATTGCCGAATCGAACGGCGCAAATTTGAGGTCGGGCCGGTCGACCTGCTCCGGGATCTGGGTCAGGCGCACCAGATTGACCGGTCCGTTCACCTGGTAAAGGTCGTCGCGCGTCAATCCGAACTGCTGCAGCAAGGCGTCGGCCATGACCGGCGAGCAGGAATCCGCGACTTCAAGGCGCACGCTGTCGCCGTACTGACGCTGCGTCAATTCACCCTGCAGCGCCTTGCGCAGACTTTTCAGTTCGCGCAGCTCTTCCTCGTCGATGTAGAGGTCGCTGTTGCGGGTGAGCTGGAACTGGTAGCAGCCGAGCACCGTCATGCCGGGAAACAGTTCCGCCACATGCGCGTGCAGAATCGAGGATAGAAAAACGAAACCGTACTGGCAGCCCGCGACAGGACGCGGCATCGGGATGACGCGCGGCAGCACGCGCGGCGCCTGCACGATGGCCATGCTCGACTTGCGGCCGAAGGCGTCTTTGCCTTCGAGCTCGATCACGAAATTGAGGCTCTTGTTGAGCAGCTTGGGAAACGGATGCGCGGGGTCCAGCCCGAGGGGCGTGAGCACCGGCATCAATTCGCGGAAAAAATAATCCTTCACCCAGTCTTTTTGCGCCGCGTTCCATTTGCTGCGGCGCAGGAAGCGTATGCCTTCGGCCGCCAGCAGGGGAAACACTTCTTCGTTGAGCACCTGGTACTGCCTTGCCACGAGTTCCTGCGCGGCCGCCGTGACCAGACGAAAGACCTCGCGCAACGGAATGCCGTCGGGTCCCGGGGGCGCGTTGGCGGCGATTTCCTCTTTGAGGCCGGCCACCCGAATCTCGAAAAATTCGTCGAGGTTGCTGTCGACGATGCACAGGAAGCGCAGGCGTTCAAGCGCCGGGATGTTGCGGTCCTCGGCGAGCGCCAGGACGCGGCGGTTGAATTCAAGCTGCCCGAGCTCGCGATTCAGATAGAGCTCGGGCGGGACGTGTTGCTTGGCCATCGGCGGATTAATATTTCAAGTGATAGTCGGTGCGCTTGCGCAGCGGATCGAGGGTAGGCGGCGACGCAAAAACAGCGGGATATTCAATGGTCGGGCGGAAAACTTCACCGCGGGATGCAATTATCCCAGACTAACAATCCGGCATTGCAGATTTGTTACAACGGTGGCAGGGA
>JAIOOZ010000683.1 GCA_021414185.1 Betaproteobacteria bacterium | reverse complement strand
GAACAGGTAAAATGCCGCTTGCCAAGCGACGAGAGACGAAGAAGCGGGATAGACGATAGACGGATTTCCGCCTCTCTTCTCTCGCCCGGCGTCTCTCGGAGTTTCAACGTTACTGCTGATCCCTATCGCCAATACTATGTCCCGACTCATCCTCATCCGCCACGGTGAAACCGTGTGGAACCGCGAACGCCGCATGCAGGGCCACGCCGACAGCCCGCTGTCGGATACCGGCGTGCGCCAGGCGCAGCTGCTCGCGCGGCGCATGAAAGAAATAGCATTCACTTCGCTTTACTGCAGCGATTCGGGGCGCGCCCATCACACCGCGCGCAGCGTCGCCGAGGTCACCGGCCACTCTTTGCTGGTCGAGCCGCGCCTGCGCGAACGCAATTTTGGCGTATTCGAAGGGCTCACCGGGCCGGAAATGCAGACACGCTATCCCGAGGACTACGCGAAGTTCAAAAGCCGCGACCCGCATTACGCCGTGCCCGGCGGCGAGAGCGCGACGGCGTTTCGCGACCGCGCGCTGGCCTGCCTGACGGAGATCGCCGGGCGCCATGCCGATGAACTGGTCGTCGTCGTCACGCACGGGTTGGTGTGTGATGTGGCTTACCGCGCGGCGAACGGAATCGACCTGATGGCGCCGCGTGACTTCGATCTCGTCAACGCAGGGATCAACCGGTTTCGCTACGAGGGCGGCGCGTGGCATGCCGAGGTGTGGGGCGACGCCAGCCATCTCGAAGGGGGCCTCGCCACCATCTATGGGGGTTCAGCCGCGTGACGCGGGAGAACTTCGGCGCCTGCGTGGCGGTCGAAGACCAAGTGTTCCCCGACAGCATTGCATTGCAAATCAACGGTGGCGCCTCTAGGCAGATCGCCTGATGGCTGCCACGCGCGCGATCACCGTGCTGGTCCACGGCTTGTGGGTGCATGGCGTGCTGATGGAACTGCAGCGCCGCTATCTCATGCGCATGGGTTTCGAAGCGCTGTGCTACTCCTATCCGTCGGTGCGGCTTACGCTGACTGAAAACGCGCACCGGCTCGCGCAGTTCGCGCGCGCGCAGACCGCTCCCGTCATCCACTGGGTCGGCCACAGCCTCGGCGGCCTCGTCATCCTGCGCATGCTCGAGCGCGAAACCGGGCTGCCGCCGGGGCGCGTGGTATTGCTCGGTGCCCCATACGGCGGCAGTTATTCAGGACGTGCGCTTGCCGGCAACGCGCTGGGTGCGCGCATGGTCGGCCGCAGCATCCGCGAGTGGCTGGAAATTAAAAAGCCGACGCTCTTTCCCGGGCGCGAGATTGGTGTCATCGCCGGCACGCTGAGAATGGGCCTGGGACGCGTCGTCGCGCCCGATCTGCCGGTGCCCAACGATGGCGCAGTGACGGTCGCCGAAACGCGGCTCGCCGCTGCGGCAGACCACATCGAGTTGCGGGTTTCCCACACCGGCATGGTGCTGTCGCACCCCGTCGCGCGGCAGGTCGGCGCTTTCCTGCGTGATGGCAGATTCGAGCGCGGCTGATATGAAGGCTCTCGCTCTTATATCGCTGATTGCAGCGGCACTCGCCGCCGGGTGCAGCAATTTTGGCTACTACCTGCAGTCGATCGAAGGGCAGTTCGGCCTGCTGCAGAATCGCCAGACCATCGCGCAGATGCTTGCCGATCCAGCGACACCGCCAGCGCTCAAAGACCGGCTCCAGCGCGCGTTGACGATACGCGATTTCGCCAGCAACGAGCTGAAGCTGCCCGAGAACGAAAGTTACCGCAGTTACACGGACCTGCAGCGGCCGTACGTGGTGTGGAACGTGTTCGCCGCCGCCGAGTTTTCGATCAAACCGGAGCAATGGTGTTTCCCGATCGTCGGCTGCGTCGGTTACCGCGGCTATTTCAAAAAGGCGAGCGCAGAGGAGTTTGCCCAGGAATTGCAGGCGCAGGGGCTGGATGTATTCGTCGGCGAAGTGCCGGCGTATTCGACGCTCGGCTGGTTCAGCGATCCGGTGCTCAATACCTTCATTCGCTATCCCGACCAGGAGTATGCGCGCCTGATTTTTCACGAGCTTGCCCACCAGGTGGCGTATGCCAGCAACGACACCGAATTCAACGAGTCGTTTGCCGTCGCGGTCGAAACCGAAGGCGTCACGCGCTGGATAGCGCGTTTCGGCGACGAGAAGATGCGTGAGAATTTCTTGCGCTCCCAGCAGCGGCGCGAGCAGTTCGCGGCATTGGTGCTCAAGCACCGCCGCGATCTCGGTGCGCTGTATCTCACCCGGCTCGCACCCGCCGCGATGCGCGAGCGCAAGGCCGCTATCTTTGCCGCGCTGAAAGAGGGCTACCTGCAGTTGAAGAAAACCGAGTGGGGCGGCTATGCCGGCTACGACCGTTTTCTCGACGAGCCCAACAACGCCAAGCTGGCGTCGATTTCGATTTACAGCACGCTGGTGCCGCAGTTTCAGCAGATGATTGCCCGGCATAACGGCGACCTTGCCGCGTTTTACGCCGAGGTGAAGCGGCTTGCCGCGCTGGACAAGGATGAGCGCGCGGCGCGGCTGGGCATCCCGCCGCCGGAGCGCGCGGAATCGTTATAATTGTCGCGCGCCCGCGACCGGGCAGGCAGCGAGGCTGCTCTCCGGTTTTATGCGTGACGCCGATTCACTTGGGATAGAGGCCGCATGAAATTTACGACATCCAGTTTTCAGGACAATGGCCGGATACCCGGCGAGTTCGCGTTCGGTGTGCCCGACGCGAAAACCCATGTTGCGCTGTCGCACAACCGCAACCCGGATTTCAGTTGGAGCGGCGCGCCCGCCGGCACGCGCTCTTTCGCCCTGATCTGCCACGACCGCGACGTGCCGAGCAAAGGCGACGACGTCAACCAGGAAGGGCGCCGCATACCGGCGACGCTGCCACGCGTGGATTTTTACCACTGGGTGCTCGTCGATGTGCCGCCGGACGCTGTGTCCGTCAAGGCGGGCGAGTTTTCCGACGGCGTCACGCCGCGCGGAAAATCGGGTCCGGACGGGCCGCGCGGCACGCGTCAGGGCATCAATGATTACACGGGCTGGTTTGCGTCGGATCAGGAGATGGCGGGGAATTATTTCGGCTACGATGGGCCGTGCCCGCCATGGAACGACACGATTGCGCACCATTACGTGTTCACGCTTTACGCGCTTGATCTGGATAAATGCCCGGTCAACGGTATTTTCAAGGGGCCCGACGTGCTTGCCGCCATCCGCGGCCATGTGCTTGCGCAGTCAGCATTGACCGGCATCTACAGTCTGAACCCGCAGGTCAAGGCGTAAAGTCAGCGTTGCATCGGGCGGCCGCCGGGCAAAAGCCCTGTCGCCGGCGCGCAGATTTGTCAGTGCGCGGGCCGTGGCTTGCCGTTAAGGTCCAGGATGCCCACCGCTGAACACTCAGGCGCGCCCGCGCGGCGTTTGACAGTCATGGCACCGTTTATTTCGCCGGACATGCGGCAAAACCTCTGGCGCCGGACATGCTCAAACTCAAAAACGTAGGCATCGGCTTGCGTGCGAATCAGAAATCGGCCCTGCGGCGTGTGCACGCGTGTAGCGCCATCCGCAGTGAGGCGCCATTTGGTGCCGGCAGCGTTGCGTTCAAAATCCAGCGCGCAGGTGCGCGGCTTCCATTTGCTGTAATAGGCAAAATAAGTCACCTGACCGCCGCGGGCTTCAAACGCAATTCGCGCGTGTAAGTCCTCGTCGCCGGTCATGCAATCGTAGCGTTCGACGGCACCTTGCAATGCCGGCAGCGGTTTTTCGCCCGGCACGTCCGCCATCGGATTTATTATTGCCGCTCGCGATCGCTCGACCATGGAAGGCCGGTCCACCTGTGGCTGTGGCTGTGGCTGTGGCTGCGGCTCCAGCTCCAGCTGCGGTTGCGGCTGATCCGGCGGCATTACCGGCTGGCGCGGCACGCATGCGCTCAACATCAAGGTGGCCAGCGCAATTATTGCTATCGATTTCAATTTCCAGCGCTGCCTTTTTTCGCCTGTCCAGTTGCGGCGCCCGCACTTTTTGCGCGGCTCTCCTCCCCGTTTGGGGCTTCGGTCTCCATGATACCTGCCGCTAAAAATTGCTGCACGGGCCGCTCCGCACGGCTCGCGGATACATCAACGTCCCTGCGTTACAATTCGCCCCTCCCATGACCCGACCCCGCGCTGACGACCTTCAACGCCGCCTCGCCAACCTCCCGCGCCCGACTTATCCCGATGAGTTGCCGGTGGTGGCGAGACGCGACGAGATCGCGCGCGCTATCGAGGCCAACCAGGTCGTCATCGTGTGCGGCGAGACCGGGTCGGGCAAGACCACGCAACTGCCGAAAATCTGTCTCGACATCAAGCGCGGCGTCAATGGGCTGATCGGCCACACGCAGCCGCGCCGCATTGCCGCGCGTACTGTCGCGTCGCGCATCGCGCAGGAGCTGAAAAGCCCGCTCGGTCACGCGGTCGGCTACAAGATCCGTTTTTCCGACCGCGTTTCGGCCGACACTTATATCAAGCTGATGACCGACGGCATCCTGCTGGCCGAAACGCAGGGCGACCGTTTGCTCAGGGCGTACGACACGCTGATCATCGACGAAGCGCACGAGCGCAGCCTCAACATCGATTTCCTGCTCGGCTATTTGAAGCAGATCCTGCCGCAGCGGCCCGACCTCAAGGTGATAGTCACTTCCGCAACCATAGACGCCGACCGCTTCGCCCGCCACTTCGCCAATGGCGAAAAGCTGGCGCCGGTGATCGAGGTGTCGGGACGCATGTACCCGGTCGAGTTGCGCTACCGGCCGCTTAAGTCCAAGGACGAAGACGAAGAAGAGCAGGACATGGAAGATGCCATCGTCGATGCGGTGGACGATCTGGCGCGCGCGGGACCCGGCGACATACTGGTATTTCTGCCGGGCGAGCGCGAGATCCGCGAGACAGCCGAATTGCTGCGCAAGCACCATCCCAAGGGCGCGGAAATCCTGCCGCTGTATGCGCGGCTGTCGTTCGAGGAGCAGGACCGTGTGTTCAGGGAGCATGGCGCGCGCCGCATCGTGCTGGCAACCAACGTCGCGGAAACTTCGCTGACCGTGCCGGGCATACGCTACGTGATCGACACGGGCCTCGCGCGCGTCAACCGCTACAGCTACCGCAACAAGGTCGAGCAGTTGCAGGTCGAGAAGATTTCGCGTGCCTCGGCCAATCAGCGCGCCGGCCGCTGCGGGCGTGTGGCGGCAGGCATCTGCGTGCGGCTCTATGCCGAGGACGACTACGCCGCGCGTTCCGAGTTCACCGATCCGGAAGTGCTGCGAACTTCGCTCGCGGCGGTGATATTGCGCATGAAATCGCTGAAGATAGGCGAGGTCGAGCGCTTTCCTTTCCTCGAAGCACCGAACTCGCGCATGATCGCCGACGGCTATCAACTGCTAGCCGAGCTTGGCGCCGTGGATGAGCAGAACGCGCTGACCGACGTGGGCTGGCAGCTGGCCAAGTTCCCGATCGATCCGCGCGTTGCCCGCATGATATTGGCGGCAAAGCAGCAGAATTGTCTCGCGGAAATCCTGATCATCGCGTCCGCGCTGTCGGTGCAGGACCCGCGTGAACGCCCGTTCGAGCGCTCCGAAGCGGCGGATAGAGCGCACGAGCGCTTCGCGGACGATCGTTCCGACTTCATGGCTTATCTCAAGCTGTGGGAGTTTTTCAGCGAGGCGGTCAAGCACAAGAAATCGAACCGCAAGCTGATCGACGAGCTACATGCTCTGTTTCTCTCGCACCGCCGGCTGCGAGAATGGCGCGACATTCACGGCCAGCTCCATTCACTGGTCGGCGAGCTGAAGATGAACATCAACGGCACGCCGGCGACTTACGAACAAATCCACCGCGCATTGCTCGCGGGCCTGCTTGGCAATATTGGTTTCAAGGGCGAGGAGGGCGATGAGTATCTCGGCGCCCGCGGCATCAGATTCGCGATCTTCCCCGGCTCGGTACTGCGCAAGGCCAAACCCAAGTGGATAGTCGCCGCCGAGGTCACTGAGACGACGCGGCTTTACGCGCGTTGCGCGGCGAAGATAGAACCCGAATGGCTGGAGGCGATGTCCGGCCACCTCGTCAAAAAGCACTACTTCGACCCGCATTGGGAGAAGGAGCGCGCTATGGTGACGGCTTTCGAGCGCGTCACGCTTTATGGCCTGACCATAGTCGCCAAGCGCCGTGTCCACTATGGGCCGCTCAACCCCACTGAAGCGCGCGAGATATTCATCCGGCAGGGGCTGACCGCCGGCAACTTCGAGACGCGTGCGCCGTTTTTCGCGCACAACCAGCGGTTGGTGAAGGAAGTGCAGGACCTGGAACACAAGGCGCGCCGCCGCGATGTGCTGGTCGATGAAGAGACGATATTCCGCTTCTACGATGCGCTGGTGCCGGCCGACATCTATAACGGCGCCGGATTCGACAAATGGCGTAGCGACGCGGAGCACGCCAACCCCAAATTGCTGTTCATGACGCGCGAGTATTTGATGCGGCAGAACGCGGCGGGCGTCACCGAGGAACAGTTCCCGGAACACCTGACGGTGGACGGCATTCAGTTCAAGCTGCGCTACCGCTTCGAGCCCGCCCATCCGCTAGATGGTGTAACCGTCACTGTTCCGCTCGCGCTGCTGAATCAACTGACCACCGCGCACTTCGACTGGCTGGTGCCAGGACTCATCCGCGAGAAGATCGGCGCTTACTTCAAAGTGTTGCCAAAGGCGGTCCGCAAGCAGCTGCTGCCGCTACAGAACCAGGTGACGCGGTTTCTTGAAGAGCAGGAGGGCGGTAGTGGCTCCAGCGCGTCTTTGCCGGTGGCGCTCGCACACTACGTCAAGATGCGCAGCGGCGAAATCATCTCCGCCGATATATGGGATGACGCCGATATTCCCGTTCATTTGCGCATGAACTATCGCGTCATCGACGATGCCGGCCGCGAGCTGGCGACGGGGCGCGACCTCGCCGCGCTCAAGGCGCAGCTCGGTCAGGCAGCGCAACTCACGTTTGCCAAGGCTGAGCCCGGCATTGAGCGCGCAGGTCTGACGTCATGGGATTGCGGCGACGTGCCTGCGCAGATTTCTTTCGAGCGCACCGGGCGCAAGCTCACCGGCTATCCCGCGCTGGTCGATGACGGCGACAGCGTGGCAATTCGTCTCTTCGATACCCGCGAAGCCGCGGATGCGTCTATGCGCGCGGGCGTCTGCCGCTTGCTGCGCATCGAACTCAAAGAGCAGATGAAGCAGCTCGACAAGACGTTGCCGGGCCTGACGCAG
>JAIOOZ010000149.1 GCA_021414185.1 Betaproteobacteria bacterium | reverse complement strand
TCCTCAAACGTGATCAGCGTGCCTTCGCCCTCTTCTTCGAAGGAGGACAGCACGCGCAATTTCACCTTGTATTTGCCCGCAAACTCGACCGAGCGGATCTGCAGCACTTTCGAACCGAGGCTCGCCATCTCGAGCATTTCCTCAAAGGTGATGGTTTTCAGCCGCCGCGCTTCCGGCACGATGCGCGGGTCGGTTGTATAAACGCCGTCCACGTCGGTGTAAATCTGGCATTCGTCGGCCTTGAGCGCAGCGGCCAGCGCCACGCCGGTGGTGTCCGATCCGCCGCGGCCCAGCGTCGTGATGTTGCCGCCCTCGTCCACGCCCTGAAATCCCGCGACGACCACGATATAACCGTCTTTAAGATCGCGGCGCAGGTTTTCTTCATCGATGCTCAAAATGCGCGCCTTGGTATGGGCGCTGTCGGTCAATATCCTCACCTGGCCGCCCGTATAGCTGCGCGACTTCAGGCCCAGGTCCGTCAACGCCATAGCCAGCAGCGCAATCGTGACCTGCTCGCCGGTCGATACCATGACGTCGAGTTCGCGCGGGTCCGGCTGCGCCTGGATTTCCTTGGCAAGCGCGATCAGGCGGTTCGTTTCACCGCTCATCGCAGATACCACCACCACCACCTGGTGCCCTTCACGCTGCCAGCGCGCGACCCGCCGGGCGACATTCTTTATTCGCTCGGGACTGCCGACCGAAGTACCACCGTATTTTTGAACGATTAATGACATGGATTGCTGCGATTCGTAAAAAAGCCTTGAATTTTATCGTATTTCTGGAGAAAAAACGAGCATAAGACCACTTTGCTTCCTGTGTAATTCTGCCTGTGTCGATGCAACCTTTTCAGCTATCTTATGTCAATTGAATATCCCAATCGGAACGAGGACTCGAAATGAGCACAAGCCGTAAGACCTTCCACCCCCGCCACCTGCGTCAGCGCTTGGGGCTCAACCAACAGCAATTCTGGTCCGCAGTCGGCGTCACCCAAAGCGGCGGTTCGCGTTACGAGAGTGGCCGTGATATGCCCAGACCGGTAACTGAACTGGTGCGTCTGGTGCACATCGAGGGCATTGATCTCGCACGGGCACGCGGCGAGCATTTTGTAGTTGCCAACCACCTGCGCAGCACCAATCCCGCGCTCTACAGCCGCATCAAACACCAGATCCGCGCCAAGGCTGGACGCTCGGCACGCTGAACCGGCGGCGGCGCCAACGTGCGGCCGCAGTAATCCCCGGGAATTGTCGAACGCCGTCGTCTGTCAGCGCGACGGCGGCTTCCTGCATGGGATATGGCCTGCAAAGGATGTACGTATTCCCACGTACGTCCTTTCGCCAATTCCTGAGCCTGCGTTGTTACGCTAATCTGCGTCCGTAGAATGTTGAAAGCCGAGACCTCCCTTATCGGATTTCAATTTTCCCTAACCGCGACTCCCTCGCGGTTTTTTTTGTCCTGCGGGCGGCCAGCCGCCATATACCGTTTGTGGCCGGGCCGATGTGTGCCAAGGAGATATGGCGGAAGGTGTGAGATTCGAACTCACGAGGATCTTGCGACCCTGCCGGTTTTTATCCTGCGGATTCGTTTTTAAGCGCACGCAAGTTTGAAAGCAGGGAAGGAACGTCGCTGCAAATAATGCTCCACAGGGTATCGTTGTCGATTCCTAGATAGCTATGGATCAGTCGGTTGCGGGTGGCGATAATGAGTCGCCACGGAATCTGCGAATTGGCTGCGCGCACTGTGTCCGGAATATGGGTCGCCGCCTCGCCAATCAGTTCCAGGTTGCGCAACGTGGCATCGTAGTTGAGGCCGCTGGCGACAAAACCCGCTTGATCGAGGTTATGTGTATAAGCGGCGACTTTTTCGCCAAAACCGATCATGTCGTCAAGATAAAACCGCCATTCACGCTGATTGGCATCAGACACGGACGGCCTCTTTTTCAATAAAGGGGCGCAGCTCCGCACGCAGGGCTTTTTCAGTCACCAGATCTATATTGCAACCTAATAAATCTTCCAGATAAAACTGGACTCCAAAGTAGCGCTCCGATGTGGCCGGACCGTCGAAAGCAACCAAAACGTCGATGTCGCTTTCACTGTGCGCATGGTTACGAGCAGTGGAACCGAACAGGGCAAGCTGAGTTACTCCGTAGCGCGCAACCAGGGTTTGGCGGAAGGTGTGAGATTCGAACTCACGAGGATCTTGCGACCCTGCCGGTTTTCAAGACCGGTGCATTCAACCGCTCTGCCAACCTTCCGAATCTGGCATGCCTGCAATTAGGACAAATAATACCATGTATTATCAAATGCTTGCGAAAAATCCTGGGACCGACTGTCACATGAAATGAATTGAAACTTTGGGCCGCATTGGGTAGTCTTACACCAGAGCCGGAACCCCGGCCAACCGAGGAGAATTACCATATGCAACCTGAACTGATTCCGAACCAAAATTCCTTTGGCGCGGCAGTTGGTAGCGAGCAGCTCGTTGTGCAACAGCAGCGGGTGCTGCGCAATACTTATTTATTGCTGGCGCTGTCGCTGATCCCGACCGGGATAGGCGCGCTGGTGGGCATCAACCTCAACTTCGGCTTCATGCGCGC
Source organism: Betaproteobacteria bacterium (assembly GCA_021414185.1). Taxonomy (GTDB): domain Bacteria; phylum Pseudomonadota; class Gammaproteobacteria; order Burkholderiales; family SG8-41; genus PALSA-1004. Next base: position 24,140 of record JAIOOZ010000149.1, on the reverse strand, counting down.
GAGCCCGATCGTCGCGTCGCTTGTGCTGATGGCAGCAATCTACGGCATGTTTTTTGCGATCGAGAAAAACCGCGATAGCGGCCTGGGCGTCGCCCTGCTGCTGGCCCTGACATTTGGCCTCGGCGTACTGCTGGGACCCTTGCTGCAGGTCGCACTGGGACTTAGCAATGGCGGACAACTGGTCGCGCTGGCCGCCGGCGGCACAGCCGCGGTGTTCTTCGCCATGGCCGGCATCGCCACGGTTACCCGCAAGGACTTCGGTTTCATGACCAATTTCCTGGCAGTCGGCGGCATCGTCATCATGCTGGCGGTGGTCGCCAATATTTTCTTTGCGAGCCCGGTGATGCATTTGACGATCTGCGGTGCGTTCGTGCTGTTCAGCTCCGCCATGATCCTGTGGCAGGTCAGCCGCATCGTGCAAGGTGGCGAGACTAATTACGTCTCGGCAACACTGACGTTGTACATGAGCATTTACAACCTCTTTACCAGTCTGCTACAGCTGTTGATGGCGTTTACGGGAAATCGGGACTGAAGCAAAGTCCCGACTCTCAAAAAGGGCATCTGCGGATGCCCTTTTTTATTGTCGCTCGCTCATTGTTTGTCACTCATTTTTGTCGAACACGGCGATCGATTCGACGTGCGAGGTGTGGGGAAACATGTTGACCACGCCCGCGGCAGTCAACGCATATCCTTTGACGTGCACGAGTACCCCGGCATCGCGCGCCAGCGTCGCCGCGTTGCAGGACACATAGACTATGCGTCGCGGCACATCGTCTGACAGCGCGTTAATGAGCGCCACCGCGCCATCGCGCGGCGGGTCGATCAACATTTTGTCAAAGCGCCCAAGTTGCGGCAGGCTCGTTTGATCTATTTTGAACAAATCTGCCTGCCTGAACTCGGCCGTGACGCTCAATCCGTTGCGCAACGCGTTCGACTGCGCCCGCTCCACCAGCGAGCGCGCGCCTTCGATGCCGAGCACGCTGGCACCGCTACGCGCGATCGCCAGCGTAAAGTTACCGAGGCCGCAAAACATGTCCGCGATACGCTCGCCGGGTTGCGGCGCCAGCAACGTCATCGCACGCCGCACCAGCACCACGTTTACCGCCGCGTTAACCTGGGTGAACTCCGTCGGCGAAAAACCCAATTCGAGATCGAACTCCGGCAGCGTGTAATACAGCACGCCGTCATGCGGGGGATAAAACGGCACTGCCGTATCGGGCCCGCGCGGCTGCACGAAAAACTGCACGCGATGCTGGTCCGCAAAATCCCGGATCGACACTTCGTCCGCACTGCTTAGCGGTTCAAGGATCCGCAGCACCAGGGCATCCGTATCGACGCCGATCGCAAGCTCGATCTGCGGCATCCGCTCCGGTCTGGACAGACCGCCAATCAGCCCGCGCAATGGCACCAGCAGCGCTGAAATACGCGGCGGTATCACCTCGCAGGTCGTCATGTCGGTTACGTAACTGCTGCGTTTCTCGCGGAACCCGATCAGCGCACCGCCCTTCTTCGGTACGTAGCGCGCCGAAAAACGCGCGCGGTGGCGATAGCCCCAGGGCTCGCCGTAGATGGCCGGCAATATGCTTCCGGGCGTGACTTTGCCGATATGCTTGAGGTTGTCCTCGAGTACGCGCTGCTTGGCGGCAACCTGGGCGCGCGCGTCGAAATGCTGCTGGCTGCAACCGCCGCACAAGCCGAAATGCGGGCAGCGCGGAGTGGCGCGCATGGGTGCAGCCTCGATCACCTGCCCCACCTGCGCCAGCTCGTAGCTGGGCTTTTTCACAAAGGAAGCGTAGGTGACCAGTTCGCCCGGCAGCGCGCCCTGGATGAAGATCACCTTGCCGTCGGCATGCGCGACGCCGCGGCCTTCCTGGTCCAGCGACTCAACGCGGATCGTATTCGACACTGTTCTGGAGCTTCCGGCTCAGGCCGGCCAAAGCTGCAGGAATTCGCGCCAATGCGGGTCGGGCGACTTTTCGAGCGTGGTTCGCACCAGATTGATTTCCTGCTGGTACTTGTCGGACGACAGAGCGCCGCGCATCAACTGGAAACGCAGATAGACCAGGTAGGTATTGGCGACGTCAGCCTCGCAATAGGCGCGAATCTGCGCGATCTTGCCGTCCTGCCACGCCTGCCACACCTGCGAACCCTCCAGCCCTATCTTGCCGGGGAAACCGAGCAGTTGCGCCAGCTGATCAAGCGGTGCTGCGCCGCGCGGCTGGTACATTGCAAGCAGATCCATCAGGTCAAGATGGCGCGAGTGATAACGGCTGATGTAGTTGTTCCACTTGAACTCGCGGTCGTCCTCGCCCTGGTCCCAATAACGGTCGGCATGCACGCCGTGCACCAGGCCGCGGTAATGCAGCACCGGCAAATCGAAACCGCCGCCGTTCCAGGACACGATTTGCGGCGTGTACTTTTCGACGCCGTCGAAAAACCGCTGGATCAACTGCCCTTCGCCGTCATCCGGCTCACCGAGCGACCAGACGCGAAAGCTGTCGCGGTCGCGCAGCGCGCACGAAATCGCGACCACGCGCTGCAGGTGCAATTGCAAAAAATCGTTGCCGGTGGCCTGGCGGCGGCGCTGAAATGCCATCGCGGCGACCTGCTCGTCGGCGAGGTCGGTCCCCAAGCCATAGAGCTTCCTCAGCCCGGCAACGTCGGGGACCGTCTCGATGTCAAAGACCAGGACCGGCGTCACTACTTGCGCGTCCACGCCCCGGCATTGTTCTGGAAGTACCAGCCGCCCTGCGCCTTGTCGATCCAGCGTTGCGCGAAAGTCGTGCGGATTTCGTTTTCCCATTCCGGCTTGCCGTTGGCGCGCGCAATTTCCCGGTAAAGGGCGGTGCGGTCCTGGTTTTCGGCCGCCACCAGTCCATTGACCTGTTGGCGCTGCGCGAGCGATACCGCATTGGCGTCGCGCAACGCGACAAAGCCGTCTCGCGTCAGGCCCACTGCCCCGTTCCCGTAGAACGCGGCCAGTTCGCTGTGGCGTTTCTGCATACTGGATTGCAACGCCGAGATCGCCGGCGTGTTCACTTCCAGATTAGCTTGCGCCCAGGCACTCGTGGCCAGCAGCAGTAAAAATGCCAGGCAGCCGCCACGCGCAATATTCAGAGTTCCCATAATGATGGTCCTTATTTGGCTTGCGGTGAATTGGGCGACGCCGGAGCTGTCGATTCGGGCTTCTTGATCTGCCACACTTCATCGATGATTTTGTCGGCGGCTTTTTCGGCAGCTGCCGCCGGAAAATAAATATTGATGGTCACGCATGACTGCAGCAGCAGCGCGCCACCCAGTCCAGCAATCAAGGTCAGACTTCGCATAGAATTTATTTCCTCATCTATTTGACGATGACGTTACCTTCCGTCACGCGCTTCAGGCGCTCGAGCAACTCGCGCCAGCCCACGCTCCGATTGTAGCCCAACACCGTGATCGCCGGTATGCCGCCGCCCTTCACGATGACATAACCTTGCGGCACGTTTTCGATGCCGCCCATCTGGCATACGCCCGACTCAAGCCTGCAGCTCCAGCCCAGCGCCGAATAACCGAATGTCTCGAAAAACCGCAGGAAACTGCGCTGGATTGCAGCCGCCGCACCCGCCCCGCCGAGCGCCGAAATGTTCTGCACCGCAGCCTGGCTGATGCGCCGTGCATATTCGCCGGCGCTGCTGGCGACGCGCGCATTAAATCGCACTGCCTCCCAGTTCACCAGTTCCAGCGCCTTGACGTCCGCATCGATGCGGCCCGTGATGTTGCCGAACGAAAATGTGCGCGTCAGCAAGTCGAGGTCGAGATTGCGCATTTCGACATCCGCGTTCAGTTGCGGCACTTTGCCCAGGGGATTTTCCAGCGTCAGATTGCGCGCCGTCACCGTACCGTCGAACACTTTGAACAACAACGCGCCATCGGCCTTGAGCGTTGACTGCTGATAGCTGACGGTCGGGATTACCGCCGACAGCGTGCCATGCATCACCGGCAGGCCCAACGCAGTCGTGAACTGCTGCATCGAAATCGGCGTGATACCGCCGGCGAAACGCCAACGCCAGCTGTCGCGTTCGCCGCTGGTGGCGAAATCGTTGACTGTCAGCTTGCCATCGAGCACAGGCACCTGCACGTCGCGAACACGCACGCGCAGGCCGCGTGTTTCGAGCGGCAAATCGAAGGCGCCGAACGGCATGCGCAGCGCCTCGCCGCCTGCCACCTGCAGCTTTGCGGTCTTCCACTCATCGTGATGCCACGGCAGGCTGCCGCTCAAACCAAACAACGCGAAGCGGCGGCCGTTGTCCTCTACCGAGACCCGCCTGAACGCGACATCGGCCGCAGCAATCGCGCCGTCTTTGATGTCGAGAGAAATATCGGCATGGCCTTCGCAACGCAAGTCGCCAAGCACCGTGCCCTGCATGGCCGGCTTCAGCAGCTTGCCGTAAAGGGTGGCAATGTCGATATTGCTGCTTTTAAGATTCGCTGCGGTCAGCTTGCCGGCGCCGCGATCGAACACAGCGCTGAAATCCATATTGGCAACACCCGCCAGCGCGAACTGACCGCGCTCTATCGACAGGCGTTGCGCATCGAGTGTGCCGGCGGCGCTCAGCACATGGCCACCGCCGCCGACGAACAGCGGTTGCCAGAATACATCGCCGCTTTTCCAGTCAAACTTACCCTGCCACTGCCATTGCCCGCCGCGCTCCTGCGCCTGCAACGACAATGCCGCGGCAATTTTCTCGCCGGCGTGCAGGCCGCTGTCGTCGCCGAAGCCGAAGTTGAAGAAAGTGAGTTCGGCGCTGGCGCGCGCATCGCGCTCGCCGCTGAACGTCAGCTTGCCGCTGACGACACCGGCGTTGGGTTTGGGCCAGCCTGCGGGCCACCACGCGTTAAAGCGCGTCAGCGCACCATTGCTTATCGCCAGCGTAAACGTACGCGCCGCCCCGCCTGACTCCAGCGTCAGGCGCCATTCTTCGCCAGCGGCCGGCTTCAATGCCAGATCAAGGTTTTTGGTCAGCGTCGAGTAGCGGAAACTCAGCGGGATTTTTGCGGGGGTTTCCAGCGTGCCCTGCGCGCATACCAGCTGGTCGCGCTCCTGCCGGAGGTCCGGACAGGCGAGCCGCACGTTGCGCCAGCTATGTCCTGCGATGGATACCTCGCCGACCCGCAAATCCAACGCCGTCGTCACGCCTGCGCGCAACGTGCCGGTAATCCGGCTCGCCGCGAGCGACGGTCCGTCTATGCGTTCGATTGTTATCCCGATTTGCTGCGCCAGGGCGCAAGCGGCGAACAGGGTGCCGCAGATGAAGCCGGCCAGTTGCGCGAAGCGCACCGCCCGCGAATCAGGCAGGAAATATCCCCGTCGACAGATAGCGGTCGCCGCGGTCGCAAATGATGCAAACAATGACCGCGTTGCTGACTTCAGCCGAAATCTGCAAAGCCGACCACATTGCGCCGCCAGATGACACGCCGGCGAATATGCCCTCCTCACGCGCGAGACGCCGCGTCATGTCCTCCGCATCGGCCTGCGCCACCTCGATCACGCGGTCGATACGGGTCCAGTCGCAGATTTTCGGCAGGTAGGCGGCGGGCCATTTGCGTATGCCCGGAATCTGCGAACCGTCGGTCGGCTGGCAGCCGACGATCTGGATCGCGGGATTTTTTTCCTTGAGAAAGCGCGACACGCCCATGATGGTGCCGGTGGTGCCCATGCTGGAAACGAAATGCGTGACTTTGCCCGCGGTGTCGCGCCAGATCTCCGGGCCCGTGCTTTCATAATGGGCGAGCGGATTGTCCGGGTTGGCGAACTGGTCAAGGATGACGCCCTTGCCTTCGTCGCGCATTTTCTCGGCGACGTCGCGCGCCATTTCCATGCCGCCGGTTTGCGGCGTCAGCACGATCTGCGCGCCGAACGCCGCCATCGTCTGCCGGCGCTCGATCGACAAATGCTCCGGCATCACCAGCACCATGCGGTATCCCATCATGGCAGCGGCCATAGCCAGTGCAATACCGGTATTGCCGCTGGTCGGTTCGATCAGGCTGTCGCCCGGCTTGATGTCGCCGCGCTCCTGCGCGCGCTTGATCATCGACAGCGCCGGCCGGTCTTTCACGGAACCAGCGGGATTGTTGCCTTCGAGTTTGGCGAGCACCACGTTGCCGGTGCTGCCCGGCAGCCTTTGCAACCTGACCAGCGGGGTGTTGCCGATGAAATCTTCAAGTGTTTTATACATAGCGGTCACGCACGCGCAAAAAGGGTTTCAATGTAGCGCGCAACGCCGTCCTCGACGGTCAACAGCGGTGCTGCGTAACCTGCTGCCCGCAACGATGTGATATCGGCCTGCGTATAACTCTGGTATTTGCCCTTGAGTTCCTGCGGGAACGGGATGTATTCGATCACGCCCTGCCGCTGCATGTCGGCCAAGGTAAGCGGCGCTTCGTTGCCATGCTTGCGGCACGCATTGACCGTGGCAACCGCGACGTCGTTGAAACTCTGCGCGGCGCCGGTGCCGACGTTGAAAATGCCGGATTTTTTCGGATGATCGAGGAAATACAGGTTGACGGCGACCGCGTCCTCCACCGAAACGAAATCACGGCGCTGCTCGCCGTTGCCGTAACCGCCGCTGCCCTCGAACAGCTTCACCTTGCCGTTGGCGCGATACTGGTTAAAAAAGTGAAAAGCCACCGACGCCATGCGTCCCTTGTGCTGCTCGCGCTCTCCATACACGTTGAAATAACGCATCCCGACCACCTGGGCCGAGCGTTCCTGCCAATTACGCCGCACATACTGGTCGAACTGGAACTTCGAATAGCCGTAAACGTTGAGCGGCGCCTCGCACGCGCGCTCTTCGCGAAACTCGGCGCCGGCGCCATAGACTGCCGCCGATGACGCGTAAATGTAGGCAATCTCCTCTTCGATGCAGTATTCGAACAATTCACGCGAATAGCGGTAGTTGTTCTGCATCATGTAACGGCCGTCGGTCTCGGTGGTGTCCGAGCACGCGCCCTGGTGCATGATGGCGGCAATCGCGCCGTCGAATGCGCCATCGCCGAGTTCGCGCAGGAAATCCGCCTTGTCGAGATAATCGGCGATATCGCAATCGACCAGGTTGACGAACTTGTCGCCCTCCTTCAGATCGTCGACCGCGAGCACTTCATGTTCGCCGCGCTCGCTCAGCGCCTTGACGATGTTCGAGCCGATGAAGCCGGCAGCCCCGGTTACCACGATATACATGAGTGTTCAGCCTTCCGTATCAAACAACTCGTGCGGCGACGCCACCGCGGTGCCGAACTTGCCGACGACTATGCCCGCCGCGCGGTTGGCGATGCGCACTGCCTCGTCCATTGCGTGGCCGCTGGCGAGCATCACCGCCATCGTCGCGATCACGGTATCGCCGGCGCCGCTAACGTCGGAAACTTCGCGCGCCTGCGCCGGCACATGCCAGCGGCGCGCGCGCTCGAACAACGTCATGCCGTCGCCTCCGCGCGTCACCAGCAATGCGTCAATTTTGAGCCTGCGCCGCAACTTCTGGGCGCGGTCGGTCAATTCGCGCTCGTTTTTCCATGCTCCCGCAACTGCGCGGAATTCATTGAGGTTCGGCGTGATCAGTGAAGCACCCTGATAACGCGTGAAATCATTGCCTTTGGGATCGATCAGCACCGGCTTGCCGTGCCGGCGTGCGAGACTGATCATGCGCGCGATGTGCGTCAATCCGCCCTTGCCGTAATCCGACAAAATCACCGCATCGCAACCGGTGATGAGCCTTTTGTACTCAGCAAGCTTGGAACGCAGGATCTCATGGCTGGGCTCGGTTTCGAAATCGACCCGCAGCAATTGGTGCCGCTGAGGCCCGATCACGCGCAACTTGACCGTGGTGTCTATGGTGCGATCGTGGTGCAGGCGCGCGGTTATCTTTTCCTCGCGCAGCAGTGCTGCGAGCTTGCGCCCCGGCTCGTCCTGGCCTACTACCGACAGCAACGTTACGCGCGCACCCAGCGCCGCGGCATTGCGCGCAACGTTGGCGGCGCCGCCCAGGCGCTCCTCGCTGCGCGTGAACCTGACTACCGGCACCGGCGCTTCCGGCGAGATGCGGCTCACATCGCCATGCCAATAGCGGTCGAGCATGACATCGCCGACCACCAGCACGCGCGCTTTCTTAAGATTTTTAATATTCAAATCCTAGCCCTGAATCCTATATCCCGCATCCTGAATCCTGCTTTTAAGCCCTGCCTATGCCTGAATACTCCAGCCCGTAACCGCGCACCATGGCAGGATCGTACAAATTGCGCCCGTCTATGATAACGGGCGTGCGCAGGCGGCGCTTTATATCTTCGAAATCCGGGCTGCGGAACTCTTTCCACTCGGTCACTATAACGAGGCAATCCGCGCCATCGAGTGCCAGTTGCGGCGATTTCGCATAATCCAGGCGCGGTAATGCGGCGAACGACTTTTTCGCATGCGGCATCGCCACCGGATCGTAGGCGACGACCGTGCCGCCGCGTTCGATGATACCGGGCACGATAATGTTGCTCGGCGCCTCACGCATGTCGTCGGTATTGGGCTTGAACGCGAGCCCCCACACGGCGAAGCGTTTGCCGGCAAGATTTTCGCCAAACCGGCCGGTGATCTTGGTGAGCAGGCGCGATTTCTGCGCCTGATTGACCTGATTGACCGCCTCGATGATCTTGAGCTGCATGCCGGCGTCCTGCGCGGTCTGCTGCAGAGCCGAAACGTCCTTCGGAAAACACGCGCCGCCGTAACCGCAACCCGCGTACAGAAAGTGATAGCCGATACGCGCATCCGAACCTATGCCCTGGCGCACGTGCTCTATATCGGCGCCGAGATGCTCGGCCAGATTGGCCAGTTCGTTCATGAAGGAAATGCGCGTCGCCAACATTGCGTTGGCAGCGTACTTGGTGAGTTCAGCCGACGGGATGTCCATGAATATCATGCGCTCGTGATTGCGCTGGATGGGCGCGTAAATCGCCCGCATGATCTGCTTCGCGCGCTCGTCGGCAACGCCGATTACGATGCGGTCCGGCCGCATGAAATCGTCGACGGCGGCGCCTTCTTTCAGAAATTCCGGGTTCGACACCACGCTGAAATCTATCGTCTTGCCGCGCTTCGTCAGTTCCTCTGCGATGACCGCCTTCACCTTTGCCGCGGTACCTACCGGCACGGTCGATTTATCGACCACCAGCCGGTAGTCGTCCATATGGCGCCCTATAGCGCGCGCCGCTGCCAGCACGTATTGCAGGTCGGCCGAACCATCTTCGTCCGGTGGCGTGCCGACCGCGATGAACTGCACCTGTCCGTGCGCAACGCTCGCCGCGACGTCGGTGGTGAAGTGCAGGCGGCCGGCCTCGACGTTGCGCTTCACCAGCGGTTCGAGGCCCGGTTCGTAGATGGGAATTTCCCCGCGTTTCAGCTGCGCGATTTTTCCGGCGTCGACATCGAGACACATCACGTCGTTGCCCACTTCCGCCAGGCATGCGCCCGATACGAGCCCGACGTAGCCGGTGCCTATGATGGTTATTTTCATGCGTTCTGCCCACCGGCGATTTCCGCATTGATGGCCGCCAGTGCGGCGACCGGATCGGGCGCCTGCGTTACCGGACGGCCGATCACCAGGTAATCGGCGCCCGCAGCCATTGCCGCGGCCGGCGTCATGATGCGCTGCTGATCGTCTTTGGCGCCGGAAGCCGGCCGGATGCCGGGTGTCACCAGGCAGAATCCGGCGCCGCATTCACGTTTGAGCAATGCCGCCTCCTGCGCTGAACACACTACGCCGTCGAGCCCGCTCGCCTGCGTCAATTTCGCCAGCCGCAGCGCCGCTGCTGCCGGCTCACCTTCAATGCCTACCTCGCGCATGTCTTTTTCTGCCATGCTCGTCAATAACGTCACGGCAATCAATTTTGGACGGCGTGTTGCGCCTGCCACTGCGTTGCGCGCAGCTTCCAGCATGGCGCGGCCGCCCAGTGCATGCACGTTGATCATCCACACGCCCAGTTGCGATGCGGCCCTGCACGCGCCAGCAACGGTGTTCGGAATATCGTGAAATTTCAAATCGAGAAAGATATCGAAACCGCGTTGCATTAATGTTTCAATCAACGCCGGACCGGCTGCCGTAAACAACTCTTTTCCCACCTTGAGACGGCACGACGCGGGCTCCACTCTCGCGGCGAACGCCAGCGCCTGCTCGGCCGAAGCGAAATCGAGCGCCACTATTACGCGCGGATCAGTCATCCAGGTAAGCCCTTCTCTTCCGCCCGGCGCGGTGAATAAGTTTCCCATTCGCCGCACGCCGGACAATGCCAGTAATACTGGCGCGCCCGAAAGCCGCAATTGTCGCATTTGTACATGGCCAGCGTGCGCGTGTGCTGGTGGACGAGGTTTTTGACGAGCTCCAGGTCCTGGCGGCGCTGCACCGGTGCATCGAGCAATTGCGCTTCCAGCAACTTGTCGAGACCGAGCAGCGTCGGGCTGCGCCGCATTTCGTCGCGCACCAGTTGATAGGCCGGCTCCGCACCCTGTTGCTCGAGTATGCAGGTGAACACCACATTCAGCACATCGAGCGATGAATATTTGTCCAGCAGCCCGCGCAGCAGATTGAGCCCTTCGTTCGCCTTGTCGAGATGCTTGTAGGCGCCGATCAGCCGTTCGGCGACGAGCGCCAGGTATTCCGGATTCTGCATCTCGATGCGTTTCCACGCGTCTATCGCGGCTTCATGCCGGTTAAGCGCGATTTCAAGGTCACCGAGCAGCACGTTGGCGCGCGCACACAGGCGGTGATGCGTCAGCGCGCGCTCGAGATGCGGGCGCGCCGCTTCAGGCCGCGATTCCATGATTTCGCGGCTTGCCATTTCGCAATAGAAATTGGCGATCTCCTTCTGGTGCGACTGTCCGGTCACCGTTTCGAGCTGTTGCGCGATCTCAATCGCTTTCAACCAGTCCTTCTCCTGCTCGTAGATCTCGAGCAGGTACTTGAGCGCAGCCTCCTCATGCGCGCTGCCCTGCAGTTTCGCGAACAGTTCCTCGGCGCGGTCGAGCAGGCCCGCCTTCAGATAGTCCTGCGCAAGCTCGAACAGTGCGTCGAATTTCTGCTGCTGCGGCAGGTCCACGCGCTCGACCAGGTTCTGGTGCATGCGGATCGCGCGCTCGGTTTCACCGCGCCGGCGAAACAACGATCCCAGCGCGAAATGCAGCTCGATGGTCTGCGGCTCGACTTTGACGACCTCGATGAACGCCTCGATCGCCTTGTCGGGCTGCTCGTTCAGCAGGAAATTAAGTCCCTTGAAATAAGACCGCGGCAACGCGCGCGATTCCGATACCAGGTGCTTGATGTCGATGCGCGCGGCGAGCCAGCCCAGCGCGAAAAACACCGGCAGCGCGAGCAACCACCAATATTCGATTTCCATGGCTTGCCTGGTCCCGGCCTTCCGCGCTACGCCGACTCAGCCAGCATGGGCGCAACCGGGCTGCGGGTCAGGCCGCGCAATTCGCGCTTGAGGCCGAGGATCTCGCGGCGCTGCCTGACCAGGATGGCGAGGCTCGCCGTGACGCCCAGCACAACGCCGGCGGCGAAAAAAACCAGCAGCACGAATACCAGCGGCGCCTGCCATTCGAGTCCGAGAAAGTAACGCACCACCACGCCGTCTGTGTTCTTGACGGCAAAGCCCAGCAATACGAGGAAAACCGCGATACCCGCCGCCGCCTTGGTCAGTATTAAGAGAGTTCGCATCATCAGATCCTCCGGCGCCACGCCGCCCGTCCATGGTTCACATCCCGCGCACAGGCAAAAAAAAGCGGCACTATCTTTCGATGATGCCGCACCGACTGTTTGCCGCCGCGCTTATTTCTTGAAATCGACGCGTTCGCGCAATTCCTTGCCAGCCTTGAAGTGCGGCACGTATTTCGCGGGCACCTGCACCTTGTCTCCTGATTTCGGATTGCGGCCGGTGCGCGGCGGCCGGTAGTTCAGACCGAAACTGCCGAACCCGCGGATCTCGATGCGCTGGCCTTCAGACAGGCTTTTGCCCATCGCATCCAGCACCATCTTGACTGCAAGTTCGGCGTCCTTTGCCACCAACTGCGGATAGCGCGCCGCCAGCTTCGCGATCAACTCGGACTTCGTCATGATCGGTCCTGCCCCTTATTGGTCGGTATTGGCGGTGTCCATCTTGGCTTTGAGCAGGGCACCGAGACTGGTGGTGCCCGCATTGGCGGGCTTGTCGGCCGCCATCTTCTGCATCGCCGCCGATTCGTCAGCCATGTCGCGCGCCTTGATCGACAGGTTGATGGTGCGGTTCTTGCGGTCGATATTGATGATCATTGCCGTGACCGCATCGCCTTCTTTCAGATGGGTGCGGATGTCCTCGACGCGGTCGCGCGCCACTTCGGAAGCGCGCAGATAACCTTCGACATCGCCTTCGAGCGCGATGACTGCACCCTTGGCATCGATCGACTTCACAGTGCCCTTGACGATGCTGTTCTTGTCGTTGGACGCCACGAAACCGGTGAACGGGTCGCCATCGAGCTGCTTGATGCCGAGCGAAATGCGCTCGCGCTCGACGTCGATCGACAGCACCATGGCTTCGGTTTCGTCGCCCTTCTTGTAATTGCGCACGGCTTCTTCGCCGGGCACGCTCCACGACAGGTCCGACAGGTGCACGAGGCCGTCGATATTGCCGGCGAGGCCGATGAATACGCCGAAGTCGGTGATCGACTTGATCTGGCCTTTCACCTTGTCGCCTTTTTTGGCGTTCATCGAGAACTCTTCCCACGGATTCGGCTTGCATTGCTTCATGCCGAGCGAAATACGGCGGCGGTCTTCGTCGATTTCCAGCACCATCACTTCGACTTCGTCGCCCAGGGCCACGACGCGCGACGGATGCACGTTCTTGTTGGTCCAGTCCATCTCGGAGACGTGCACCAGGCCTTCGATGCCCTGCTCGATTTCGACGAACGCGCCGTAATCCGTGAGATTGCTGACCTTGCCGAACAGGCGCGTGCCCTGCGGGTAGCGGCGCGAGAGGCCCACCCACGGGTCTTCGCCCAGTTGCTTCATGCCGAGAGAAACGCGGTTTTTTTCCTGGTCGAACTTGAGAACCTTGGCTTCCACTTCATCGCCAACCGCCAGCACTTCCGACGGATGCTTGACGCGGCGCCATGCGAGATCGGTGATATGCAAGAGGCCATCGATGCCGCCGAGATCGACGAACGCGCCGTAGTCGGTGATGTTCTTGACGATGCCTTTGACCACTGCGCCCTCGGTGAGGCTCGACAGCAGTGCCTGGCGCTCGGCGCCCTGCGATGCTTCAAGCACTGCACGACGCGACACAACGACGTTGTTGCGTTTGCGATCAAGCTTGATGACCTTGAATTCCATTACCTTGTTTTCGTACGGCGTGGTGTCCTTGACCGGACGAATGTCAACCAGCGAGCCCGGCAGGAAAGCGCGTATGCCGTTCACCATTACGGTGAGGCCGCCTTTGACCTTGCCATTGATCAGGCCTTCGACCACCGTGCTCTTCTCGAGCGCCTGCTCCAGATCCATCCATGCGGCGAGCCGCTTCGCTTTATCGCGCGACAGGCGCGTTTCGCCAAAGCCGTCTTCCAGCGCGTCGATGGCGACTTTTACGAAATCGCCCGCTTTGACTTCGATTTCGCCGCGATCGCTGCGAAATTCTTCAGTAGGGATGTAACTTTCGGATTTTAATCCGGCGTTTACGACGACATGGTTCGCGTCGACGCGGATTACTTCGGCGGTAATGACTTCGCCGATCCGCATCTCTTTCAGCGAGAGGCTTTCCTCGAAGAGCGCGGCAAAGGATTCGGGGGCTGCGGGGGAAGAAACAGTAGTCATTGTCTGCACGTTGGGAACCTGAAATAACCCGTTATTTCAACGGGGTCTGATTGATAAACGCCATGAGCCTGGCAGCTTCATGACACCTGTGTTGCTGCTGCATAACGCGCCAGCACCTGCTCTACTGCCTCGTCTACCGACAAGTTCGTCGTATCGAGCAAATGGGCGTCGCTACTCTTTTGAAGCGGGGCAACTGCGCGTCCGCTGTCGCGCTCGTCGCGTGCCTGAATATCCTGCAAAAGGGCGGCCATATTAGCACCCATTCCTTTAGCTATCAACTGTTTATAACGCCGCCGGGCCCGCTCTTCCGGCTCCGCCGTCAGGTAGATTTTGAGCGCCGCATCGGTGAATACGACCGAGCCCATATCGCGCCCGTCCGCCACCAGCCCCGGGGGTTCCCGGAAGGCACGCTGACGCTTGAACAAGGCCTGCCGCACGGCCCCCAGGGTCGCTACCTCGGACGCCGCGACACCAGCCTGCTCCGAGCGGATGACATCAGTCACAAGCTCTTGATTTAAATAAATTTCATCGCCTTCGAAGCGAACGTCCAGTGCTTCGGCAAGCCGCGCAACCTGGGGCTCGTCGGCGGTCTGAATACGAGCCCGCTCGGCGGCCAATCCGACCAGCCGGTAGAGCGCCCCGCTGTCCAGATAGTGAAAACCAAGGCGTTGCGCGACCCGTTTTGCGACCGTGCCTTTGCCCGACGCCGAAGGTCCGTCGATTGCGATAACTACTGGAGCATTGCCCGCCATCGGTCAGTGCCCGGAAATTCCGGCCAGCACGCTGAAGTAATCGGGGAAGGTCTTGGCGACGCAGCCCGGATCGTTGATGCGGACCGCCACGCCACCCAGCGCGACGAGCGAGAAGCACATGGCCATGCGATGGTCGTCGTATGTGTCTATGGTCGCCGGCGTCAGTGCCGCAGGCGGCGCAATCTTCAGCCAGTCCGCACCCTCCTCGACTTGCGCGCCGACTTTGCGCAACTCAGTTGCCATCGCCGCGATGCGATCCGTTTCCTTGACGCGCCAGCTGCCGATATTGCGCAGCGTGCTGGGGCCGTCCGCAAACAACGCCAGTATCGCGACCGTCATTGCGGCATCCGGGATGTGATTGAAATCGGCGTCAATGGCGCGCAGCTTGCGCGCGGGACCACCGGTTACGGCAATCCAGTTCGCGCCCATCTCGACAACCGCTCCCATGTTGCGCAATGCTTCCACGAATCGAACGTCACCCTGGATGCTCGCTTGCCCGACACCCTCTACCCGCACGGGCGCGCCGCCGCTTAATGCACCGATGGCGCCCGCCGCAAGAAAGTATGACGCGGCCGATGCATCGCCTTCGACGTAAATCTCGCCGGGACTTTTGAACCCCGCCGCACCGGGAACCGTAAAAGCCGACCAGCCGTCGCGCGCAACTGTCACGCCGAAGCGCTGCATCAGGTTGAGCGTGATATCGACGTAGGGCTTGGACACCAGTTCGCCGTCGACTTTAATGATCGTGCGCGCACTGAGCAGCGGCAGGCTCATCAGTAAAGCAGTGAGAAACTGGCTTGATACATCGCCGCGCACCCTCACCTCGCTGCCTGCCCGCACCTTGCCCGGGTGAATCGCCAGCGGTGGATAGCCCGGCGTGCCGAGATACGCGATGTCGGCGCCGAGGCTGGCTAGCGCATCGACGAGGTCCTTGATCGGGCGCTCGTGCATGCGGGCGACACCCGACAAACGGTATTCGCCGCAGCTCAGCGCCAATGCCGCCGTCAGCGGACGAAACGCGGTGCCCGCATTGCCGAGAAACAATTCGGCGTTCTTGTTCGGAAAGACACCGCTCGCGCCGCGCACGCGGACCTCATGCGCACCACCTGCTTCGCAAACGATTCCCAGCTTGCGCAGGGCATCCAGCATATAGCGGGTGTCGTCCGAATCGAGCACGTCGTGTATGCGCGTCTCGCCGGCCGCGAGTGCTGCGAGCAGCAGCGTCCGGTTGGATATGCTTTTCGAACCCGGCAGCTTGACGGTGCCGCCGACCCGCGAAATGGGTGCAAGGTCGAGATAGTCCACGCGAAATCCGGTCAGCGGTATTTAAAGGACATTACTTGGGCGTCAGCCATTTCGCGCGCGCGGCGCGCGCGGTCGCGAATTTCGCTTCCAGCGCAGCAGCGTCGCTGGCTTCGAGCATGCCGCGCACCTCTTCGAGATCGGAAAGGTAGCTGTCGAGCGCATTGAGCAATGCGTCGCGGTTGGCCACGCATATGTCCCGCCACATTTCGGGCGAGCTGCCGGCGATGCGCGTCCAGTCGCGAAAGCCGCCGCCGGTATGCTGAAAAAGATTTTTTGCATCCGGGTAACCCGCGATATTGCTGACCGCGGTGAACGACAGCAGATGCGGCAAATGGCTTACCAGGGCGAACATGCGGTCATGAGCGGCCGCGTCCATCGTAACGACGCGCGCTCCGGCCAGTTTCCAGGCCGCGGCCACCAGCTTGAGCGCACCCGGGGACGTTTCCGCTACCGGCGTCAAAATCAGGTTGCGTTCCGTGAACAATTCGGGAAACGCCGCCGTCGCGCCGCTTTTTTCGGTGCCGGCTATCGGGTGCGCCGGCACAAATCTTGGAAATGCCGCGCCCAACTGGCGCCGCGCGCTGTCGATCACATCGCGCTTGGTGCTGCCAGCATCGCTCACCACCGTGTGCGGTGCGAGGTGGGGCGCAATCTGCGCGAGTACCG
This sequence comes from Betaproteobacteria bacterium, assembly GCA_021414185.1. Classification (GTDB taxonomy): domain Bacteria; phylum Pseudomonadota; class Gammaproteobacteria; order Burkholderiales; family SG8-41; genus PALSA-1004. The sequence goes on along the minus strand of JAIOOZ010000149.1, from coordinate 7,570 downwards.
CGCGGGTCTGGCCCAGCGGCACCGCCAGCAGCACGAGGTCCGCGTCCTTCACTGCACTCGCCGCATCAGAGGCGATTTCGTCGATGATGCCCAGCCTGCGCGCTGCAAGCAGATTCGCGCGGCTTCTGCCAACGCCAACCACATGCGCGACCGCGCGGCGTTTTTTAAGCGCCAGGGCGAACGACCCACCGATCAATCCGACGCCGAAGACGACCAGCTTGCCGATCAGAGGCTTGACAGCGCGTGCGCGTGTTTTTTTTGCCGGATTTTTTTTCATGCCGCGAGCGACTGGCCAAGCGCTTCGAGAAAGCGCGCGTTTTCCGATTCGAGACCGATGCTGACACGCAGATAATCCGGCATGCCATAGCCTGCGATCGGACGCACGATGACGCCGCGCTTTAGCAACCGCTGAAACACACCGGCCGCATCTTTGACTTTGAAACTGACGAAATTGCCGGACGATGGAATAAAAGCAAGGCCCAGGCGCGTCAGCCCTGCCGTAACGCTGCGCATGCCGGTCTGGTTGAGTTCGAAACTGCGGCGCACAAAGTCGTGGTCACCAAGTCCGGCTGCGGCCGCCGCAAGCGAGATGCTGTTCACGTTGAATGGCTGGCGCACGCGGTTCATCAGGTCCGCGACATCCGGATGCGCGAACGCATAGCCGACACGCAGGCCTGCCAGCCCGTAAGCCTTGGAAAAAGTGCGCGTCACGATCAGATTGGGAAATTCAGCCAGCCAGGCGACGGTGTCGGATTTCAAGGCGTCGGGTATGTACTCGTTATAGGCTTCGTCGAGCACCACGATAATGTTCGGCGGCACTGCGCGCAGGAAAGCGTGCAACTCCGCGCCGGGGATCAGCGTGCCGGTCGGGTTATTGGGATTCGCCAGAAAAATGATCCGCGTGCGCGGCGTGACCGCGGCGAGCATCGCCTTCAAGTCGTGCGCGAACTCGCGCGCCGGCACTTCTATGCCGGCAGCGCCTATCGCCTGCGTCACCAGCGGATAGACCGCAAACGCGTGCTGCGAGTAGACGGCATCCAGAACCGGCGTGAGGAACGCGCGCGCTGCCAGCTCCAACACGTCGTTGGAGCCGTTGCCGAGGACGATTTGCGCCATGTCGACGCCATAACGCCGCGCCAACGCCTGCTTCAATTCGAAACCGTTGCCATCGGGATAGCGCGCAATATCGGCGAGCGCCGCCTGCATCGCCTGCATCGCCAGTGGACTCACGCCGAGCGGGTTCTCGTTGGACGCGAGCTTGATGATGCTGTCGGGATCGAGATTCAATTCGCGCGCGAGTTCCGTGATCGGCTTGCCCGGCTGGTACGGCGCGATCGAACGTATATAGGCGGGCGCGAGGTCACAGATGTCGGGAGCGCGATTGATGGCAGTGGTTTTCATTTGAATTTGGGTAATCGGTATCGGGCCCGGCACGCGCGGCGACTCACGTCGCTGCCGGCCGCGCGTTCAGGAACTGGCGCACTTAAACCATGCCCACCGGGTAGGAGCCGAGATTTTTCAGAAATGCGGCCTTCTCGCCGAGTTCGGCTAGCGCCTGCGCGACGTTGCTGTCCTGCTGATGACCTTCGATGTCGACGTAAAAGAGGTACTCCCAGCGCCCTGTCCGTGCGGGCCGCGACTCCAGCCGCGTCATGCTGACACCATGCTGCGCGAGCGGCGTCAGCAATGCATGGATGGCGCCGGGCAGGTTGCGCGTCGACATCACCAGCGAAGTCTTGTCTTTGCCCGACGGGCCCGCATCGTGCGCGGCAATCACCACGAAGCGCGTCGTGTTTTGCGGTTCGTCCTCGATGTTGCCGGCGATAACTTTCAAACCGTAAACCGCGGCCGCCGTGCGGCTCGCGATGGCCGCCGCTGCGGCATCTTTCGATGCCATGCGCGCGGCCTCCGCATTGCTGACCACCGGCACGCGTTTGGCCCTGGCATAGTGCTGATTGAGCCATTCATGGCATTGCGCGAGACTCTGGCTGTGCGAAAGTACTTTCTTCACGCCAGCGGCCTTGCCGCTTTTGCTCATCAGGCATTGGTGTACCGGCAGCAGAACTTCGCCGCAGATCCTGAGCGAAGACGCGAACAAGAGATCGTGCGTGCGGCTGATGCTGCCTTCGGTCGAGTTTTCGATCGGCACCACGCCGTAGAGCACGGCGCCGGCCTCGACCTGGCGGAACACATCGTCGATGGACGCGCAGGGCTGCAACAGTGCCTGGCTGCCGAACTGTTTGATCGCAGCCTCTTCGCTGAACGTCCCCTGCGGACCGAGAAACGCGACGGATATGCCGTCTTCCAGCGCGCGGCAGGCCGACATGACTTCCGTATAGAGATGCGCCAGAACCGGTGACGGCAGCGGCCCCGGGTTGCGCGCGGTCACACGCCGCAACACCTGGGCTTCGCGCTCGGGACGGTACTTGGCGCCGCTCTTGGCGTGGCCTATGGCCTGCGCCTGCGCCGCGCGCTCGCTCAGGAGATCGACGATGCGATCGTCGATCGCATCGATGCGGGCGCGGATTTTTTTAAGCTCGTCGCTCACTCAAGACCCCTGGATCCGTATAAAACGCAGACAGGCTCCGATATTAAATCAATCAGCTTCCGTCCGGCTATCCGCGTCAAACGGCGGTTGCTGGTCAGCCTGCCACGGACGGCAAATAGCGCACCGCCAGCACGCCCTTGGTGGCAGCGATTTTTTCAACCACCTGCGCCGGCACCGCGCTGTCGACATCGACCAGCGTGTAAGCCATCTCGCCCTTGGATTTGTTCAGCATGTTGTGGATATTGAGCCCGGCGTCCGCCATTGCGGTAGAAATCTGGCCCAGCATGTTGGGCACGTTCGAATTCGCGATGCCCACCCGGAACTGCGCCTCCCGCGCCATCACGACGTCGGGAAAATTGACCGCGTTCTGGATGTTGCCGTGCTCAAGATAATCGCGCAGCTGGTCGACCACCATGATCGCGCAATTGTCTTCGGCTTCGCGGGTGGAAGCGCCGAGATGCGGCAGCGCAATCACGCCGGACTTGCCGACCAGCGCCTGCGCCGGAAAATCGCAAACATAGCACTTGAGTTTTTTCGCCGCCAGCGCCGCCAGCACAGCGCCATTTTCAGCGATGCCGTCGCGAGAGAAATTCAGCAGGATCGCGTCGCTGCGCATCAGCGCGAGGCGCTCGGCGTTGATCAGGTTTTTCGTCGCTTCAATGTACGGGACATGCAAAGTCACGAAATCCGCCGCTTTCAGGACTTCCTCGACGGAATTCGCTTTCCTGACCTGCGCCGGCAGACTCCACGCCGCATCCACCGTGATATGCGGGTCGTAACCGAGCACATTCATGCCGAGCTTGATCGCCGCGTCAGCCACCAGGCTGCCGATCTTGCCGAGCCCGATCACACCCAAAGTTTGTTTCGGCAGTTCGACGCCGGCGAAGTTTTTCTTGCCGTCCTCGACCAATTTGTTAAGCGTCTCGTCGTCTCCCTTGAGTCCGTCGACAAAGCGGACGGCCGGCACCAGGTTGCGCGCCGCGATCAGCATGCCGGCAATCACCAGTTCCTTGACTGCGTTGGCGTTAGCGCCGGGCGCGTTGAACACCGGCACGCCGCGCGCACTCATCGCCTTGACCGGAATGTTGTTGGTGCCGGCGCCGGCGCGCGCGATGGCCTGCACGCGCGGTGCGATGTCGAACGCATGCATGTCCTGCGAGCGCACCAGGATCGCGTCCGGGTCGGCGACCTTGCCACCCACCTCATAACGGCCCGCGGGAAAGCGCTCGAGGCCGATTTTCGCGATGTTGTTGATTGTCAGTACGCGAAACATTGCCGCCATCGCATCAACCATTCTTCGCCTGGAATTCGTGCATGAAATCGACCAGCGCCTTGACGCCCTCGATCGGCATCGCGTTGTAGATCGACGCGCGCATGCCGCCGACCGCGCGGTGGCCTTTGAGCTCCACCATGCCGCGCTGCTTCGCCTGTTTCAGGAATTCGTCGTTAAGCTGCTCGTTGCGCAGCCTGAACGGCACGTTCATCAGCGAGCGGTCGTCTTTTTCCACCGGCGAGTAATAAAACTCGGTCTGGTCGAGGTAATCGTACAGCACGTTCGCCTTCGCCTGATTCATCTGCGCGATTTTCGGCAGTCCGCCCAGTTGCTTCAGCCACTGGAACACGAGCCCGGCAATGTATATGCCGTAAGTCGCCGGCGTATTGAGCATGGAATCCGATTCCGCCTGCGCCTTGTAATCGAGGACCGTCGGCGTGACCGACAAAGTCTGGCCGATGAGGTCGTCGCGCACGATCACGATGGTGAGTCCCGCGGGTCCGATGTTTTTCTGCGCGCCGGCGTAAATCAGCCCGTATTTCGCAACGTCGACCGGGCGCGACAGGATGTGCGACGACATGTCGGCGACCAGCGGCACGTTGCCGGTGTCCGGCACCCAGTTGAATTCGACGCCGCCGATGGTTTCATTGGTGCAGACATGCACGTACGCGGCATCGGGATCCAGTTTCCATGTCGCCTGTTTCGGCGCGTAGGTAAAGTTCTTGTCTTCGGAACTCGCCGCGACATTGACGGCGCCGTAGCGCTTGGCTTCCTTGATGGCCTTCTTCGACCATTCACCGGTGTTGACGTAGTCGGCGCTTTTTTTTCCGCGCAGCAGATTCATCGGTATGGCCGCGAACTGCAGCGTCGCGCCGCCCTGCAGGAAAAGCACCTTGTAGTTGGCCGGTATGCCAAGCAACTCGCGCAAATCGGCTTCGGCCGCCGCCGCGATGCCGATGAATTCCTTGCCACGATGGCTCATCTCCATCACGGAGGTGCCGCAGCCATGCCAGTCGAGCATCTCGCGGCTGGCCTGCTCAAGCACCGGCACCGGCAATATCGCCGGACCGGCGGCAAAATTATAGATACGCGACATCTGGGTAAAACCTCGTGTGGGGTAAAAGATCGGACGCGATGGACAGCTCAGACTTGCGGGTCAGGAGCCCCCGGGACTTCTTCACGCGCTTCGCTCCCGCCGCTTTCCTCGTCGTCCCGCTCGAGTATTTTCTCGAGGCCGGCCAGCTTCTCGCCTTCGCCAAGGTTGATCAGGCGCACACCCTGGGTTGCGCGCCCCATGTCGCGGATCTCCGAAATGCGGGTGCGTATCAGCACGCCGCCGGTCGTGATCAGCATGATCTCGTCATCGTCGCCGACGATCTGGGCGGCGACCAGCTTGCCGTTGCGCTCCGAAGCCGCTATGGCGATCATGCCCTGCGTCCCACGGCCATGTTTCGTGTAGTCGCTGATCGGCGTGCGCTTGCCGTAGCCGTGCTCGGTAGCAGTCAACACAGATACGTTTTCGTTATCGGCGGTCAGCAGCGATATGACATGCCCGCCCTCGGCCAGCCGCATGCCGCGTACGCCGCCGGCGTTTCTGCCCATACCACGCACTTCGTCCTCCGCAAAACGCACGGCCTTGCCAGTGTCCGAGAACAGCATGACATCCTGCTTGCCGTCGGTCAGCGCGACGCCGATCAGGTAATCGCCGTCATCGAGATTGACTGCGATGATGCCTGACGGCCGCGGCCGCGAAAATTCCGACAGCGCCGTTTTCTTGACCGTGCCGTTGGCGGTCGCCATGAAGACGAAGTGCCCGTCGTCGAATTCCTTGACCGGCAGCACGGCGGTGATTTTCTCGTGATCGAGCAAAGGCACCAGGTTGACGATCGGCTTGCCGCGGCTGTTGCGGCTGCCCTGCGGCACGCTGTAGACCTTCAGCCAGTAGACACGCCCGCGATTGGAGAAGCAAAGAATGTAGTCGTGCGTATTGGCGATGAACAGCTTCTCGACGAAATCATCGTCCTTGGTCGTCGTCGCCTGCTTGCCGCGGCCGCCGCGCTTTTGCGCGCGGTAATCGGCCACCGGCTGCGACTTCATATAGCCGCCATGCGACAACGTCACCACGACTTCTTCCGGCACGATCAGGTCTTCCATCGAGATGTCCTGCGTGTTCTCGACGATTTCGCTGCGGCGCTCGTCGCCGTACTGCTCCTTGATCTCGTCCAGCTCGCCGCTGATGATGGCCGTAATGCGCGCCGGCTTGGCCAGGATGTCGAGCAGGTCGACGATCTTCTCCATCACTTCCTTGTACTCGGCGACGATCTTGTCCTGCTCGAGCCCGGTCAGGCGCTGCAATTGCATTTCGAGGATGCGCTGGGTCTGCGCTTCCGACAGCCGGTAGCCGCCTTTCTGGAATCCGAAGTCAGGCGCCAATCCTTCGGGACGCGCCGACGTAGGATCGACCCGCGAGAGCATCTCCTCGACGAGCTTCGAGCGCCACAGCCGGCCCATCAACTGCTCTTTGGCTTCGGCCGGCGTCTTCGCCGCCTTGATCAGCGCAATCACGTCGTCCACGTTGGACAACGCGACCGCCAGGCCTTCGAGGATATGGCCGCGTTCACGCGCTTTCTTCAGCTCGAATATGGTGCGCCGCGTGACGACCTCGCGCCGGTGGCGCAGGAAGGCATCGAGCATCTGGCGCAGATTCAAGAGGCGCGGCTGGCCGTCGACCAGCGCCACCATGTTGACGCCGAAGCTGTCCTGCATCTGCGTCAGCGTGTACAGGTTATTGAGTACGATCTCCGCGACTTCGCCGCGTTTCAATTCGATGACCGCGCGCATGCCGGACTTGTCGGATTCGTCGCGGATCTCGGCGATGCCTTCGAGCCGTTTGTCGCGCACCAGTTCGCCGACCTTGATCAGCAGGTTCGCTTTATTCACTTGATACGGCAGTTCGTCGATGACGATGGCCTGGCGGTTGCCCTTCTCCATGTCCTCGATGTGGGCGCGCGCGCGTATCACCACGCGGCCGCGGCCGGTGCGCAATGCATCCTTCACGCCCGACGTGCCATAGATGATGCCGCGCGTCGGGAAATCCGGCGCCGGCACGATCTTGATCAGGTCTTCAATGGTGATATCGGGATCTTTCAGCAGCGCGTGGCACGCATCGACCACTTCGGAGAGGTTATGCGGCGGTATATTGGTCGCCATGCCCACCGCGATGCCCGACGAGCCGTTGATGAGAAGATTGGGAATCTTCGACGGCATGATCAGCGGCTCGTGTTCGGAGCCGTCGTAATTGGGGCCGAAATCGACGGTTTCCTTGTCGAGGTCCCCGAGCAATTCACTGGCAATGCGCGCCATGCGAATTTCGGTGTAACGCATGGCCGCCGCGTTGTCGCCGTCGACTGAACCGAAGTTGCCCTGGCCGTCGATCAAGGGATAGCGCAGCGAAAAATCCTGCGCCATGCGCACAATGGTGTCATAGACCGCGGTGTCGCCGTGCGGGTGGTATTTGCCGATGACGTCGCCGACGATACGCGCCGATTTCTTGTACGCGCGGTTCCAGTCGTTGGAAAGCTCGTGCATCGCGAACAGCACGCGCCGGTGCACCGGCTTCAAACCGTCCCTCACGTCAGGCAGCGCGCGGCCGACGATTACGCTCATCGCGTAATCGAGATAGGACCGCCGCATTTCTTCTTCAAGGCTTACGGGGATGGTTTCTTTGGCGAATTGGTCCATGCAAACTC
>JAIOOZ010000148.1 GCA_021414185.1 Betaproteobacteria bacterium | reverse complement strand
CCCAGCGTCGCCTACGCGTTCGACGACCTCTATTACCTGGAACGCGCGTGCATGCTGCAGGTGCTTGCCCACGGCACCGGCAAGCCGCTCAGACTGGTGCCCGCAAAAATCGCCGCCCTGACGCGCGCGCAAATGGACGCCGAACGCCAGCAGGCCGATTACTATCTGGCGGCACTAAAACGGATACTGGATCGGGAAGAGCCGGGCTGGAGCCGGCTGAAGTAATTACTGCGCAATCACTGAACGACTTAGAAGCAGCCTCAAAAACATATTGGAACCGCCGATGAACGCGGATGAACGCAGAAAAGTCTCAAAAGACTTGGCGCTGGTTCGGGACCGCGTCTGAAGTTAAATCGGCGTCAATCGGCGTTTATCGGCGGTTGCTTGTCGGGCGACGGATCTTCGCCGAGCGCGCCCAGCATGGACTCGCGGAATTTGTCGGCGACATTACCCTGGAAGTACGTGCCGCGGCTCGACTGCTTGTCGACCACTTCGTACCCGTGCTCGACCGGATACTCGACCACGTAGTAATTGTCGCTGTTGTAAACGATGTTCATAAGAGCATTAACGGCTGAAATCCATTTCGGTTGAATCGGCTTTGTGACCGATATCACGTGCCTGAACTGCACGTCTTTCCGTAGCTGTTAGATGAAGCCTAGTGCAGCAAGTTTCAAGCCACTTGGCCGGACGCCCGGCGTGAAAGCGCAATTCCGAGCAAAATCAGGGCTAAACCAGCCAATGCGGTGGTTCCCGGCTGCTCGCCCAGGAGCAGCACGCCCGCCAATAGTGAGACAACTGGCGACAGATAATTGACGTTCGCCATGAAAGTGGGCCCCGCGGCGGCGATCAGCTGAAAGTACAGTATGGTCGCCAACGCCGTCGGCCCTATGCCCAGCCATATGATGGCCGCGAGCGAACCCGCAGTCGGTGCGCCGGCGTACGGATAATCGACCACCAGCGCGACCGGCAGCATCAACACCGCCGCGGCGATCAGCACGGCAGTCGAAGCCACCAGAAAATCCCCCGCTATCGTGCGCCGAGCGAGCACGCTGTTGCCGGCGTAACACAACGCACCGGCGAGTACCGCGGCCTGCGCCAGCGCCTGGCCTGCCGCACCGCCGAGCCCCGCAAACGCCGCGGGCCCCATCAATACGACAATGCCCGCGAAGCCGATGGCGAAGCCCACGGCCTTGTGGACCGTCATGCGGTCGCCGGCGATGAAAAAATGCGCGAGCACCAGTGTCGCCAGAGGCATGATGGAAATCAGGATGCCGGCAAGCGCGCTGTCGATAAATTGCTGGCCCCATGCAATCAGGAAAAACGGCAGACAGTTGCCGAGTATCGCCAGCGCGATGTAAGGCAGCCAGCGCCGGTCCGGCGGCGGCAGCACGAGACCGCGGGCGCGCATGATCGCGTACAAAATCACCGCGCCAAGCACCAGCCGGGCCGCCACCAAAGTAACCGGCGGCACCGTCGCGACGCCGATCTTGATGAACATGAATGACGAACCCCACATCGCAACCAGCGCGAGGAGCAGGCCCCAGTTGCGAACGGCACCCGTGTTCATGATGCGGTGGCCGCTCGGTATAATGCAGACATGGGCGCTATGGTGTCCGATTCCTCTATGGCCGGCAATGGATACCGCAACTAAACTCCGTGCGCCGAGCGCATGAGGTTCAACGCCAACCGTCTTGCCTCGCTGGCAGTCGCATTGTGGTGTGACATGCGCATTTTCGAGCGCCAGGGGCTGGCGGCGGCGTGCATTGCGCTGTTTGCGCTGGCCGGGCTGCTTTCCCTTATCTGGTTCAGCGTGCCGCTCGCCGCCGCGTTGAGGAACAGTGCGCAAGCGCGGCGCGCGCTTAATACGAACGCGCCGCCGCTGGCGATCAATCTGATCGGTTGGATATTGTTGCTGCTGTTCAGCGCCGCGCTCTATGCCGGACGCCGGGCCGGGTGAAGTGGGGCCCTTTGACGAGCTAGGGTTTGGCCGGGATGCCGATGAAACCGTTCTCGAGGCGGTTCACGATCTCCGCGACCGGCCGGTCATAGGTCGGCGGCGTCTTGCCTGCTTGTTGCGCCTCTTTCCATTTCGCATAACCAAAATCGGATTTCAAAAATTTATCGGTGGTGCCGATCTGCTTGATGACGCTCTGGTCGAGCGCCGCCTTGGTAAAAGGCAGCGGACTGATCGAGGGCGGCAGCATCTTGCCCGAGGCGTGCTGGATGCGCAGATTGGTCAGCCCGATGAATACGACCTGGCCGAGTTTGCTCGTGTTGTCGATGCGCAAAATCATCAACTCCGATTTCGGCTCCTGCGGCCGCGTCTTGTAGCTCCAGACCTGCCCGACCTGGTAGGTCTCCGCCAGCGCGCCGCCCGCGGCGCCCAGCAACAGGCAGGCGGCCAGCAAGCGCAAAAAATTGTTCGGCATTTCGTCGTCCCGTCGTGGATCCGTCTGCCGGCAGTCTGTGCAAACGTCCCGTCAGTGTCAAGACACAGCCGACGCGCGGAAATAATTGCGGAACCAGCGGTCAAGCCGCCGCGCGCCGCCGCCCCGAGGCCGCTATAATAACGGCTCTTCCGATAACGATAAAATCACGTCATGCTGCTTTTCGCTTGTACCATTTTCACAAGCGCGTTCCTGCTGTTCCTCGTCCAACCCATCGTTGCCAAGCAAATTCTGCCGTGGTTCGGCGGTTCGGCCGCGGTATGGACGACGTGCCTGGTGTTCTTCCAGGTTGCGCTGCTCGCAGGCTACGCCTACTCCGATTTCACGACGCGCAAGCTGAAGCCGCGCGCGCAGGCCATCCTGCACATCGCGTTGCGCGCATACTGGGCCTCCTGCTCGTCACCATCGGACTGCCCTACTTCCTGCTCGCCACCACCGGCCCGCTGGTGCAGGCGTGGTTCGCGCGCGCGTTTCCGCGCGGCACCGTCTACCGCCTGTTCGCGCTGTCGAACCTGGCATCCATGCTGGCGCTGATTTCGTACCCGTTCGCTTTCGAGCCGTGGGTAACGACCGCCCTGCAGGCGGGCGCCTGGTCTATCGGCTACGCGCTGTTTGCCGTGCTGTGCGCGGGCAGCGCTCTGTACGGCATGCGCAATACGAATGTGCCGTCCGCGGTGGCGGAGCCGGCCGCGCCGGACACGTCTCCCGCGCCTACGCGCTTTGATCTCGTGCTGTGGCTGTCGCTGTCGGCGATGGGCTCGTGGATGTTGCTGGCCATTACCAACCACATCACGCAGAACATCGCGTCGATTCCTTTTCTGTGGCTGGCGCCGCTGACGCTGTACCTGCTCACGTTCATTCTGTGTTTCGAAAGCGACGGCTGGTACCAGCGCTCGTGGATGCTCGGCCCGACCGCCGTGCTGCTCGGCATGTGCGCGTGGGGGCTGCAAACCAGCGAGATCGCGCTCGACATCAAGACCGCCGTCCCGCTGTACCTGGGCGGGCTCTTCATGTTCTGCATGTACTTTCACGGCGAGCTCGCGAAAATACGCCCGGCGCCGCGCCACCTGACGCTGTTCTACCTGATGATTTCGCTCGGCGGCGCGCTCGGCGGCATGTTCGTCGGCCTCGTCGCGCCGCGCATCTTTCCGACCTATTTCGAACTGGGGCTGGGCTTCGTGGTGACCGCCATCCTCGCCGCCATCACGCTGCGCAGGCAGCCGTTCTTCGTGTGGATCATCCCGATCGCGCTGGCCGGCGTGTGCGGCTACTTCTGGAACAAGCAGGTCGACCAGCTGCGCGAAGACACGCTCGTCATGGTGCGCAATTTCTACGGCACGCTGCGCGTGAAAGACATCGGCAACGCGGAAAGCGACGATGGCGTGCGGCGCCTGATCCACGGCGTGATCCTGCATGGCGAGCAGTACTTGAAGCCCGCGCGCAGCGGCGAGGCCACCACCTACTACGGGCCGGATTCCGGCGTCGTGCTTGCAATCAAGAACACGCAGCAGGAAAACCAGCGCGTCGGCGTCATCGGGCTGGGCACCGGCACGCTCGCGGTCTGGGGCAAGCCGGACGACAACTACCATTTCTACGACATCAATCCGCAGGTCATCGACATCGCGCAATCGCAGTTCACCTACCTGAAGAACAGCAAGGCGAAAATCGACATCAGCCTCGGCGACGCGCGCCTGAGCCTCGAGCGCGAAACGCCGCACGAATTCGACGTGCTGGTGGTCGACGCGTTTTCAAGCGACTCGATCCCGGTGCACCTCATCACCAGGGAAGCGATGACGGTGTACCTCAAACATGTCAAACCCGGCGGCGCCATCGTCTTCCACGTCACCAACCGTTTTCTCAAGCTGGCGCCGGTCGTCAAGCAGCTGGCCGACGACCTTGGCCTCTACACCGCGCTGATCGTCGACGAGGCCGATGAAACCCAGTTTTCCAAGACTGACTGGGTGATCGTCACGCGCGACAAAGCGCTGGTCGAGAAGGAGGCCATCGCGCAGAAGGCGTCGGAAATCGACGTTATCCCCGGCTTGCGGCTATGGAC
>JAIOOZ010000147.1 GCA_021414185.1 Betaproteobacteria bacterium | reverse complement strand
CGGGTGCCGGACTATCCCGTCTATTACGCGCCGCGGCAGAACGCGAACTATTTCTTTTACGACGGCATGTACTGGGTCTACCGCAACGATGACTGGTACTCGAGCGACTGGTACAACGGTCCGTGGTGGCGCACGGCGCCTGAATATGTGCCGGAATACGTGCTGCGCGTGCCGGTGCGCTATTACCGGCAGCCGCCGCCGTACTTTCGCGGCTGGCAGCGCAACGCGCCGCCACGTTGGGGCGAGCATTGGGGCCGCGATTGGGAACAACGCCGCAGCGGCTGGGACAAGTGGGACCGCCGCGCCGCGCCAAGGCCAGCACCCCTGCCGACCTATCAGCGGCAGTATTCGGGGAAAAAATATCCCCAAGTAGAAGAGCAGCACCGGCTGCGCGACCAGAAGTACCGCTACGAGCCCAAAGACAATCTGGTGCGCGAGCACGTGCGGCCGCAGATGCAGGGTGCGTCGACGCGTGACCGGCAACCGGAGCCGCGCAAGGATTCCGCCAGGGACGAACGCGATCAGCGTTCCAGGGATTCCGCGAAGGACGCGCGCGAACGCGAGCAGAAGTCCAACGAGGTGCGGAAGGATGCACGCGAACGTGAGCAGCGGAACAATGACGCGCAGAAAGATGCGCGCGAACGCGATCAAAGATCCAAAGACTCCGCCAGGGATGCGCGCGAACGCGAGCAGAAATCCAGCGAAGCGCGGAAGGACGCCCGCGAACGTGATCAAAGGCCTGCTTCTGCCAGCCGGCCTGAGCAGAAGTCGGAACAACCGGTCCAGCGTCAGCAGCCGCCGGCGGTGCGGGAAAGGCAGCCGGAGCAGCGTAAAGACGCGCCGAGAGAATCGCGCGAACGCGAGCAGCGTCAACCGGGTGAGCAGAATAAGGGTCGGGACAGAGGTCCGGACCAGGGGCGTGATAAAGGGGAAGACAAGAAGTAGCCTGATCTTGGCAAGGCAAATACCGGGACACCCTTCGGCAGCGGAGCGTGTCCCGGTTTTTTTGCGTGTCGCCCCGAATGCATTCTTTCTGGTGAAAGCGACAAACGCATACTGCGGCGGCGGCGCGTTAAAATCGGCGCTCACGCAGAAATGGAAGGATGGTAAATGGGGCAGCAGATCGAGCAGTTGGCGCAGTTTGTCGCGCAAATGCAGTTGGAGAAGATTCCGCAGGAGGTGCAGCAGCACGCGAAGCTTGTCGTGCTCGACACGCTGGGCGTCATCCTGGCGGGCTCCGCGCGCCCCGAAGTCAGTCAGCTGCGGGAAAAGCTGCACGCGACGGCCGGCACCGGCGCCACCGTGTTCGCGAGTGGCTGGCCGCATCACGACCCGCGCACTGCCGGATTCCTGAATACCGTCGCGGGCCGCGCCATCGAACTTGGCGAAGGCCATCGCTACGTGTCTTACCAGGGGGCGATGCAGATCCTGCCCGGCGTATTGGCAGTAGGAGAGTGCGCGCAGACCAGCGGGCGTGAAATGCTCGCGGCATTGATACTGGGTTACGACGTCGGCGCGCGCCTCGCGGCGGCAATGAAGTCGCGCCCGCTCGCGCACCAGAACGGGCAGGCGGCGTTGCTGGGGGCAGCAGCGGCAGGCGCGCGCATGCGCGGTTTGAACGCGGCCGACACCAGCCGCGCCATGCGCATTGCCACGACGCTGGTGCTGACGCCGAGCTATAACAATGCGATCAACGGCGCGACGACGCTGAACGTCGCCGGCGGCATGAGCGGATTTGCCTGCAGCCTGGCGGCCGATCTCGCGCTTGCCGGCTTCACGGCGCAGGACGACGCCATCGAAGAGGCATTGGGGAATCTGGTTGGCGACGGCTTCAAACCTGCAACCCGATTTACGCCGCGCTCGATGCGCTCGACGCAGCGCTCGCCGAATTGAAACCGCGGCCCGACGACATTGAGCGCATCGACGTCGCGACGTTCGCATTCGCTGCGGCGATGCGCAATCCGGACCCGCCCAATTAGTTTGCGTCGAAGTATTCGTTCCCGCACGCCGCGGCTGCGATCGTGATCAACGGCAACGCGGGTTACAACTCGCTCAACGACGAGGCATTGCAGAATCCCGCGATAGCGGCGTTGCGCCACCGCGTGCACATGACGGAAGATCCCGCGCTGACCGCCAAGGTGCCGGCCCTCAAACCGGCGCGCGTGACGCTGACGCTGAAAGACGGGCGTAAAAGCACGCACGAGTGCGACACGCCGCGCGGCGATTGCCTCAACCCGTATTCAGCGCAGGAGATCCGCGAAAAATTCCGCGAGCTCGCCGCACCCACACTCACCGCGGCGGGCATCGCCGCAATCGAGCAGGCCGTCGATCGTTGCGAGCAGTGGACGAGTGCGCGCGAGCTCGCCGATCTCCTGCGCCGTCACGGCCGCGCGTAAGGGTATATCGCGGCGCCAGAGCCCAATGTAGAATTCTTGGGACCCATCTTTAAGTTCAACTGCAGGATCAAGCCGCAGATAAACGCAGATAAACGCAGATACGATTAGCGATGGGTGAAGGGTAATGAGTTAAGGGTGAAGTTACGCATTGCCCCTTGCCCATTCCTCATTGCCATTTGAATTGTTTTCGATTCTATCTGCGTTCATCAGCGTTTATCTGCGGCTTATAAAGCTTCTGTCGTAGGGACTAAATTATGAGCGAAGGTTTCTGGAGTCTGCGTAATGCGCCGTCCTGGTGGTTCGACAAGCGGGCGTGGGTCGGGATCGCCATCATGCTGGTCGTGCTGCTCGGTTCGCGCTGGTATCACGGCCCCGGCCGCGTGCCCGCCGGGCAGGTCGTTTTTTACGGCACGACATGGTGTCCGTATTCGCAGGCACTGCGCGAACATCTGGTTGCGTCGAAAATACCGTTCGTCGAGCGTGACGTCGAAGCCTCGTTCGGCAACTTCGTGCGCTTCATGTGGGCGGCGGGCAAAGGC
>JAIOOZ010000516.1 GCA_021414185.1 Betaproteobacteria bacterium | reverse complement strand
GTGCCGCGTTACGGTAGCGGGGCGGAAGACCGGGCGCTGGCACGTGAAGCCTGGGAGCAGCCGAATTTCGCGTTCTACCGCTGGTTTACGCGTCATCCCGCGCTTTACAGGATCGAGCGCGGTGCCTCGCCCTGCGTATGGTTCGAAGATCTGAAGTTTTTTACGCCGGGGCGGGGGCGCATGCCGTTTCGCTATGGCATGTGCCGTGAAGGCGGCGCGTGGCGAGCTTACGAGCTGCTGGGGAACGGGCGCCGCGTAGTCAATTGAACAGGTTGAGAGCGCCGTCGAGACCGACGTAGGTCAGCGCGTGAGTCGCCTGCGCGCGCACGACCGGCTTGGCGTGATAGGCGATGCTGACGCCGGCTTCCGCCATGAATTTGAGATCGTTGGCGCCGTCGCCGAGCCCGATGATCTGCTCCTTCTTTAATTCCAGCTCGTCGCGCACCTTCATCAACGCGGTTCGCTTGACATCCGCATCGACTATTTCACCGATGACGTTGCCCGTCAGTTTGCCATCGGCAATCTCAAGCACGTTCGAGCGCGTGTAGTCGAGCGCGAGGCGTTTTTGCATGCGGTCGGTGAAAAACGTGAAGCCGCCCGATACCAGCATGGTCTTGATGCCCAGCTGCCTGAACTTCGCGAGCATGATTTCCGCGCCTGGCGACAGGCGCAGCCGTTCGTCGTAAACGCGTTGCAGGGCGCTGGCATCCAGCCCCTTGAGCAGGGCGACGCGCTGGCGCAGGCTTTGCGGGTAGTCGAGTTCACCGCGCATCGCGGCCGCGGTGATGGCGGCGACTTCGGTCTTTAATCCCTGCATGTCGGCGATTTCGTCTATGCACTCGATGGTGATCAGCGTCGAATCCATGTCCATCACGGCGAGCCGCATGTCGGCGAGCTTGCGCGCTGGCGGAACAAATGCGTGGTCGAGTTGTGTTTTCTCGCAGTACGGTGCGATCGCCGGATTGGGTTTCGCATTGCGCAACCGAAAAGCGTTGGGCGTGATCGCTTCTATGGCCGACGCGCCGGCAAGCTTGGCCAGTTCCTTGAGGTCAGGCGTTTCGACCTCGGCGCCTTGAATCACGAGATGCATGGGGTAGGAATGCCGCGGCGTTGACGAGCGGCGATTATACCGGAGCGCCGTTGTGCTACTGCGAGAGTAGGGCCGGACATCGCGCGCTGAGCGTGTGGGGGCAAGTTGAAGATCATCGCCGTGATAGAACAACCTGATGTGATCGAACGCATGCCGGACTGGATTTACCAAGGCTGGCGCAGTGGCTCGGCCTTGGTTCTGGACGTAGTGTGATTGCACTGAAAAACAGGATGCTGGCAGCGGCGTGGGGCGAGTTCCAGTGTAAAACGCCGGGGCAGACGTAACATTGCGGGCGTTTGACCGGTCAGCGGGTGGGGAATATTGGCTGCGGGAAAAAAAGAGGGTTTCAAATTCCTATCCGCGCGCGGCGTTAGTATTCTGCTGGGGCTGCGAGCTGATCGAGATCAATCTGGCAGGAGGCGGTTCGGGTACACGGGGGGGGAATGGACCGGCGCAGATTCATGGCAGGGATGGGCGGCGCGCTCGCGTTTCCGGGCGCGCTGCGCGCGCAAGCGCAGGGCAGGATTGCGCGCATCGGCTTTCTCGCGACCACCAATCCGGAGGGCACTCCGCATCTCGCCGCGCTTCGCGAAGGTCTTCGCGAGCGCGGCTGGGTCGAAGGCAAGAATCTCGCCATCGAATTCCGCTGGGCCGAAGGCAGCTTCGATCGCAATCCTGACCTGCCCGCCGAACTGACGCCTCAAGGTGGATCTCATCCTCGCGTGAAGTTCGGCGTCGGTGACGGCTGCCCGCAGGGCCACCACGACGATTCCCATCGTCATGGCCGCAGTCGGCGATCTGGTGGGAGCGGGATTCGTCGCGAGCCTTGCGCGGCCCGTGGGGAATGTCACCGGCATGAGCAACATCGTGCGCGATTTGACCGGCAAGCAGGTTCAGCTTCCCGTCGAGGTGTCGCCGCCGATGCGCCGCGTCGCCATCATGCGCAACCCCGCCAATCCGATGATGGTCCTGCTGCTGAAGGAAGTCGACGCCGCCGTGCGGGCCCTGGGCTTGCAGCCGCAAGTGGTCGAAGTCCGGACACTCGCCGACTTCGAGGGCGCATTCGAGAGCATGAGGAAGAAACGCGCCGCCGGGTTGTGCTCCTCGGCGATCCCATGATCCTCGGGCAGGGGCGGCGGCTGGCGGAACTGGCGATCAAGCACCACTTGCCCTCGATCTTCATCGCAGCGGCATATCCTGACGCTGGCGGCCTGATGTCCTATGGCGCCAACTTTCCAGACCAGTTTCGCCGTGTCGCAGGCTACGTTGACGCGATCCTCAAGGGCGCGAAGCCGGGCGACCTGCCCATCGAGCAGCCGACCGCCCTCGAGTTGGTGATCAATCTCAAGACCGCCAGCGCCCTCGGCATCAAGATTCCGCAGTCGCTCCTCGTGCGCGCCGACCGGGTAATCGAATGACGGTGCATTCGCCATTCTGCTCTTAAGACTCTGCTGACCCTTCAGACCTGTCTTCGAGCGTCTCTATCTGGTGTATCTCGGCATTGCGCGCCATCCTGTGCTTCAGGTTTCACTGCGTGTGACGCGTGCGGGCCCGGTTGTAGCGCAACGAGGAATCGTCAGTCCGCGCGTATATTCGCCGCGCGTCCGACCTTCTGCCACGTGTCGATTTGTTTTTTGACGAACCGCGTAAACTCTTCCGGCGTATTGGCCGCGACGTCCATGGCGAGGCCGTCGAGGCGTTCCTTCACCTCCGGGCGGCGCAAGACTTTCGCCACTTCCTGCTGGAGTTGCAGCACGATGTGGCGTGGCGTCTTCGCCGGCGCGTGCAGGCCGTGGAATTCGAGCGCTTCGTAGCCCGGCAGCACGCTCGATATGGGCGGTACGCTCGGCAGACGCGGGCTCGCGTTCGCACTCGTCACCGCCAGAGCGCGGATCCGGTTCGCGCTCAACAGGCCCTGCGCCGTCGAGATTGCAGGGAGAACATAGTCGACCTCGCCGCCGAGCATCCCCGTGAGGGCGGGCGGTCCGCCACGATACGGCACGTGTACGGAGGTTATGCCTGCGCTGAGGTTCATGAGCTCGATAAATACATGACCCGAGCCGCCCATGCCCGAGGATCCGTATTTGAGCATGCCGGGTCTCGCTTTCGCCTGCTCGATGAGTGCGTCCAATCCGCCCAGCGGAGACGATAGTGGCACCACGATCACATTCGGAAAAGTGACCATCATGGTGATATGCGCAAAGTCGTTGGCGGGATCGTACGGTAACTTCGGATAGAGGCTGCCGGCCATGGCGATGGGGCCGAAGCCGCCAACGAACAATGTATAGCCATCGGGTTGTGATTTCGCGACCAGATCGGCCGCGATGGTCGCGCCGGCGCCCGGACGGTTGTCGACGACGATGTTCTGGCCCCAGCTTTTCGCGAGTTCCTGCGCGACGATGCGCGCGATCGTATCCGTCGAGCCACCGGGTGCGGTTCCGCCGATAAGGCGGATCGGCCGGTTCGGATAAGTCGGTCCGTCTGTTGCGCCCGCGCTGGCGGCAAAGACGTTCGCGCAAAGTGCAATGGCAATCAAACCTGAACGCTTCATGCCGGGCTCCAATGTAATTTATCCACGATGCGCAGCGCGCTCGGGCGTTATGGCGTCTATCACCGGTGCTACTGCATCGCCGATCGACAGCAGACGGGCATCCGCATAGCGCGGACCGATAATCTGTACGCCTACTGGCAGTCCTTGCGGACCCTTCATGCATGGAATCGCGAGACACGGCATGTGCAGCAGTGTCCACATGCCGTTGAAAATGAAGTCGCCCGTCGTGTGCAGTCCCTCCGGCGCCTCGCCCGTGGCCGAGGGTGTGACGACAACATCGAAGTCCGCAAACATCGCGTCGAACGCTTTGGCGCAACTGGCGGCAAGGTCATAGGCCTCGACCATCATGGCGCCGGTGACGCCACGACGGTTTTCTGCCATGTCCTGAAAGTCGTGGTGCAGTCCGTTGCCGTACTTGAGCAGCTCCGGCAAAAAAGCCGCACCGCCTTCACCGTACATGATGGTCCTTTGCGCGTCGCTCAGCCCCCTGAACGTCGGCGGGAGTTCGAATTCGTCGACGCGAGCACCCGCTTGTTGCAGACGCTCGCACGCGGTGGCGAGACTTTTCTGTCCCGCGGGTTGCGCCTTGTTCCAGTACGGCGTTTTGCACATCGCGACCCTGAGTCCCTTGATTGCGACCGGCTGTTGCGCGGCGAGGTCGCGCAGCCGGAATGCCTGTGCGACCAAATGCAGATCCGCCACCGAGCGGCCGTACCAGCCGATGGTGTCGCACGAAGCAGAGAGCAACTTGGCGCCTTCGCGCGAGACAGCTCCCCACGTTGGCTTGAGCCCGTAGATGCCGTTGAATGCAGCGGGGCGGATATGCGAGCCGCCGGTTTGCGTGCCGAATGCGAGAGGCACCATGAAGTCGGCGACCGCTGCGCCGGATCCCGACGACGAGCCGCCGGGTGTATGCGCAGGGTTGTGCGGATTGCGCGTCAACGCCTTGCGTCCGCCGGCTGCGAACTCGACCGTATCGGTCTTGCCGAGTATGAGCGCGCCCGCTTGGCGCGCCACCGCGACGCATCCCGCGTCCTTTGCCGGCTGGTGATGCTGATACTGCGGGGAATTTTGTGTGGTTGGCATATCGGCCGTATCGATCACGTCCTTCACGCCGAACGGCAGACCGTGCAGCGGACCCGCGGGCGCACGCTTGTCGAGTTCGCGCGCCTGCGCAATGGCATGCGCGGGGTCGACATGGGTCCACGCGCGAACATCGGCATCGCGTTCGGCAATGCGATCGAGGCACGACCTGACGAGCGCCTCGCTCGTGAGCTGCTTGTCGCGTATGCGGGCGGCGGCTTCCGCCGCAGTCAGGTAACACGGTTCTATGTCGTTACTCCTTGTCAATGTCCTGCGCGCTGCCGCATTCCATGTTTGTGCAGCATAGTATCGCCGTTTGCCGCTGTGGGACAATGCCGCCGCGCTGGTCGTAAGGCACGCTATCGATGACAGCAACCGTAGTGCCGGCTGCGGCGGGTAATGTAATATCCGGATTCGATTAGCCACGCGGCGCAGCGCCCGCGCCGCCACCCAAAGCAGGAATGAGCATGCGAAATCCACTCAGGCAAATCCCCGTTCTTTGCGCGGTTGCACACATTGCTTTTGCGGCGGGCGACCTGGCGGCGCAGCCTGTTGCTCCCGGAGGGGCGTATCCCGGCAAGCCGATACGGGTGATCGACGCCTACCCGCCCGGTGGTTCGACCGATGTCGTGGCGCGCATACTCTCGACCAAATTTCAGGAGCGAAACGGGCAGCCGTGGGTGATCGACAACCGGCCCGGCGCGCAAGGCATCATCGGTACCGAAGCGGTCGCCCGCGCGGCGCCCGACGGCTATACGCTGCTCATGTTCACCGGCAGCCATACGGTGCATCCGAGCATCTACGCCAAAATGCCGTACGATCTGCTGAAGGACTTCGCGCCGGTCACGCTCACCTCCGCGACCACCAACTGTCTGGTCGTGCACCCCACGGTGCCTGCCAAATCGGTGAAGGAACTGATTGCGCTGGCGCGCGCCAAACCCGGCGTGCTCAACTATTCATCGTCGGGCACCGGGTCGACGACGCATATGGCGATGGAGCTCTTTAAAAGCGAGGCGGGCGTGGACTTTCTGCACATTCCGTATAAAGGTGCGGCTCCCGCCGTGCTCGACCTCGTCGGCGGCCACGTCGATCTGGCGTTTGCGCCGCTGCCGGTCATGCTGCCGCATATCAAATCCGGCCGGGTCAGGCCGCTCGCCGTATCCACCGCCAGACGTGCGGGTGTATTGCCGGACGTTCCGACAGTCGCCGAAGCAGCCATACCGGGCTTTGAAGCGACCAATTCGGTCGGCGTGCTCGCGCCTGCGGCAACGCCGCGGGATGTCGTGGTGAAGCTGAATGCCGACATCGTGCGCATCCTCGGGCTGCCCGAGATCCGCGAGCGGCTGCAGGGTCTCGGAGCCGAGCCGGTAGGCAACTCGCCAGAGCAGTTCGCGGCATTTCTCAAGGCGGACATCGCGCGGTGGGCCAAGGTCGTCAAGGACGCCAAAATTCCGCCGCAGTCATGGTAGTTGCGTGACGACCGAATTGCACCGGCTTGACGCGGTGGCTGCCGTCGCCGCGCTTGCGGCGGGCCGCATTTCCGCCGAAGAACTGACGCGCGCCTGCCTTGAGCGCATTGCCGCGCGGGAGAGCGACGTGCGGGCGTGGGCGTGGTGGTCGCCGGAGCAGGCCATCGCCGAGGCACGCGCGCGGGACCGTGACCCCCGGCGCGGCCTGCTTCACGGTATACCCATCGCGGTCAAGGACATTATCGACACGGCGGATATGCCGACTGAATACGGCACGCCAATCTATCAGGGCCATCGGCCGCGCTGGGATGCCGCCTGTGTCGCGGCCGCGCGCGAGCAGGGCGCAGTAGTGCTCGGCAAGACGGTAACGACTGAATTGGCCAACCGTCATCCCGCCGGCACCCGCAACCCGCACAATCTTGCGCACACGCCCGGTGGTTCATCGAGCGGGTCGGGTGCCGCGGTCGCCGACTGCATGGTGCCGCTCGCTTTCGGCAGCCAGACCGGTGGCTCGCTGATCCGCCCCGCAGCGTATTGCGGCATCGTGGGTTACAAACCGACCTTCAACTTCATCAATCCGGCCGGCGTCAAACCGCTTTCGTCGGCGCAGGACACCGTAGGCGTCTATGGCCGCACGGTGCCTGACGCCGCATTGTTTGGCGCCGCCGTCATCGGTTACGCACCATTGAATTTCGATGTGAAGTCGGCCACCGCGCCGCGCGTTGGCATCTACCGCACACCACAGTGGCCGCTTGCCGAGCCCGCTTGCGCGGCGGCGTTCGACGCGGCGGCTGCACGGCTGGCGCATGCCGGCGCCCGGGTTACGCAGGTGGCGGCGCCGGCAGCGCTCAACGGCATCGTTGCCGCGGCAGGCATCATCAACGACTACGAGACGTATCGCGCGCTCGCCTACGAACGCGTGCACCATGCCGCTCGGCTCAGCCCGACGCTCAACGAAAAGCTGGCCAACGCCGCGCGCGTCGGGCGCGCGCAATATCTGGCATCTTTAGACACGGCACGCGCATGCCGTGCGCTGATCGACGATCTGCTGGCGGACTACGATGTGCTGATCGCACCCAGCGCGACAGGCGAGGCGCCGGCGGGACTCGCCAGCATCGGCCCGGCGGCGTTTCAGCAGATGTGGACCATCCTGCATAACCCCGCGATCTCGATCCCGGTTTTTACCGGCCCGCAGGGGTTGCCGATGGGCGCGCAGGTGATCGGCCCGCGCGGGCAGGACGAGCGCGCGCTACTGTGCGCGCATTGGGTGCATCAGGCGCTGACCTGATCGCTTGGATGCACCATGCATCGCTGCATCGCCTTCGCGTTGGTCGCTCTTTGGCAGCCTGGGGTTAGTTGATGACATTGGACTTATCACGAGGAACCAATGCGCTCTATCATTAAGATCGCGGGTTTCGACCTCGAGGCCTTGAATGATTAGATCCATGCCCGAATAGACCGGTGCGCGCTAGCGCTATTGGTCAAGCAGCGCGGGCAGCTCGCGGATATCGCGCAGAACTTTGTATGCCGCGCTGAAATCGCCGCCGCTGGTGAGCGCGTTCGGTATGACCATGCATTTGAGACCGGCAACGGTTGCGGCGGTCAGTCCGCGCGGTGTGTCTTCGATCGCGATGCAATCATCGGCGCGCAAACTGGTTTTTGCGATGCCCGCGAGATAGGGTTCAGGATCGGGCTTGGAGTTCGCATAGTCTTCGCGGGCCAGCACGAAATCGAAATAGCGCAGCAGGCCGGTCTGAGCATGAATGATTTCGAAGTGCTTGCGCTGCGAACTGGTGACCACACCCATGGCGTAGCGGCCATGCAGAGCCTGCAATACTTCTTCGACGCCTTCGATGGTGTGGTTGCGTGCGCGCAATAATTTGCTGTATAAATCGTCGCGCTCCGCGCGCATGCGCACCAATGCCGCTTCGGAATGGCCCTGTGCGGCCAGCAAATGCCATGCGCCATGGTTCTGGCTCAGGAACAGGTCGCGGTACTGCTCGTCGCTGAGGTTGAACCCGACTCCCGCCATGATCTGGCGCGTGGCGTCGCGATAGAGGTGCTCGGTATCGACCAGAACGCCATCGTTGTCCCACAAAATAGCCTTGAATTTGGACATGGCTCAGGCGGTGAGTTCGCTGAAAATCTGTTTGACCCTGGCAACGCGCTCGGCGACTTCATGCAGGTCGGCGCTGACCTTCAGGCGGTCCGGGCCGGCGAGCTTGTAGTGTTTGTTCTTGTGGATCAGCTTCATCACGCGCGCCGCATCGATAGGCGGATTGGGGATGAACTGCAGTTGCACGCCTGATTCGGAGGCGTCGATGCGAGCGATTCCAAGTGGCTTGCCGAGCACGCGCAGACGATGGCATTCCAGCAAGGTCTTGGCATGCGGCGGCAGCAGGCCGAAACGGTCTATGAGTTGGCAGGAGCGCCGGCGCGTGCAGATTGATTTCGGTGGTGACGCCCAGTGGTGCGGACAAATCGGGTTCCAGGCCCTGTTTGAGCGATTTGACTGCGGTATCCAGCATCGCGCAGTAGAGGTTGAAACCGACTTCCTGCATTTCGCCAGATTGCGAATCGCCGAGCACTTCGCCGGCGCCGCGGATTTCAAGATCGTGCATGGCGAGGAAAAATCCCGAGCCCAGTTCTTCCATCTGCTGGATCGCCTCCAGCCGTTTCTTGGCCTGGCTCGTGATGCTGCCTTCGTCGGGCAGCAGCAGGTAAGCGTAAGCCTGGTGATGCGAGCGGCCGACGCGCCCGCGCAACTGGTGCAGCTGCGCAAGGCCGAATTTGTCGGCGCGGTTGATGATGATGGTATTCGCGGTCGGAATGTCGATGCCGGTCTCGATGATGGTGGTACACAGCAGGATGTTGAAGCGTTGCTGGTAGAAGTCGCGCATCGCGATTTCAAGCTCGCGCTCGCGCATCTGGCCGTGCGCGATGCGGATGCGCGCTTCCGGCACCAGCCGCGCGAGGCTCTCTTCTACCTGCATGATGGTGTCGACTTCGTTGTGCAGGAAATAAATCTGGCCGCCGCGTTTCAGTTCACGCAGGATGGCCTCCCTGATCAGCCCCTTGCTGTGGCGCGCGACGAAGGTCTTGATGGCGAGCCGGCGCTGCGGCGCGGTGGCGATCACCGAAAAGTCGCGCAGGCCTTCCAGCGCCATGCCCAGCGTGCGCGGGATCGGCGTCGCTGTGAGGGTCAGCACGTCGACTTCTGCGCGCAGCGCTTTGAGTTTTTCCTTCTGCCGCACGCCGAACCGGTGCTCTTCGTCGATGATGACGAGGCCGAGGTTTTTGAGCTTGATGTCCTGCTGCAGCAGCTTGTGGGTGCCGATCACAATATCGACTTTGCCTTCGGTCAGCGCAACCAGCGTTTCGGCCACCTGTTTTTGCGAACGGAAGCGCGACAGCTCGGCGATTTTCACCGGCCAGTCGGCGAAGCGGTCGGAGAAGGTATTGAAATGCTGCTCGGCGAGCAGCGTGGTCGGCACCAGCACCGCGACCTGCTTGCCTTCATTTACCGCAACAAACGCGGCCCTTAGCGCTACTTCGGTTTTGCCAAAGCCGACGTCGCCGCAGATCAGGCGGTCCATCGGCTTGCCTTGCTGCAGGTCGTTTAGCGTCGCAGTGATCGCGGCCTTCTGGTCAGGGGTCTCCTCGAATGGAAACGCGTCGCTGAAAGCTTCGTAGTCGTGCTGTTGCAATTTGAAGGCATGGCCTTCACGCATGGCGCGCTGCGCGTACAGGTTGAGCAGTTCCGCTGCGGTGTCGCGCACCTGCGCCGCAGCTTTCTTCTTGGCCTTGTCCCACTGGCCGCTGCCCAGATCGTGGAGCGGAGCTGATTCAGCGGGCGCGCCGCTGTAGCGGCTGATCAGGTGCAGTTGCGAGACCGGCACGTAGAGCTTGTCGCCGCGCGTGTATTCGAGGGTCAGGAACTCGGTGGCGCCTTCGCCGAAATCGAAGTTTTGCAGTCCGAGGTAGCGTCCGATACCGTGCTGCAGATGGACTACGGGGTCGCCGATTTTGACTTCGGACAGATCCCGCAGCATGCCTTCACTGGACGTCTTGCGCACCTCGCGTTCGCGGCGGGTGCGCACCTGTGAAGCATATAGTTCATTCTCGGTAACGACCGCAAATCCGCGCTGGCCCATGACAAAGCCGGCGGCGAGCGGCACGACACCCAACATCAGCCGTGCGCTGCCGGCGAGAAATTCGGCGAAACTGCCGCAGGGCGCTGGCTTGATGCCGTGATCGGCGAAATATTCCAGCATGGTTTCGCGGCGGCCCAGTGTTTCAGCCAGCAGTAGCTCGCGGCCCGTGTATTCGGCGAGGAACACCTGCAACTTTGTGAGCGGCTGGTCGGCGCGGCGGTCGACAGCGACAGATGGCAGGGTGCTGGTTTCCTGCGACGGTGCAGAAGCCTCGACATCAGCGCCGCCGGCTGCGCTGATGTCGACGCGCGCGAACGGTTTCAGCGCACCGAAGAACGCGTCGGTAGTCTATAACAGTTCACGCGGCGGCAGCAGCGGTTGGCTGCGGTCGCCGCCCAGCAAATTGAAACGCGCTTGCGTGTCCTGCCAGAACTGTTCTATCGCAGGCTGCACGTCGTGATGGAGTACGAGCGTGGTATTGGGCGGGAGGTAATCGGTGAGCGTCGCGGTGTGCTCGAAAAAAAGCGGCAGATAGTAATCGATGCCGGCGGGCGCTATGCCGTTGCTGACATCCTTGTAAAGCCGCGAGCGCGACGGATCGCCTTCGAAGCGCGCACGGAAATTGCGGCGGAACATGGTCTGGCCGTCTTCGTCGAGCGGGAATTCGCGCGCCGGCAGCAGCCGCACTTCCTTGACCTTGTAGATGCTGCGCTGGGTATCGACGTCGAAGCTGCGGATCGATTCGATCTGGTCGTCAAAAAGATCGATGCGGTAGGGCAGCGCGCTGCCCATCGGGAACAGGTCGATGAGGCCGCCGCGCACGCTGAACTCACCCGGCGCCACCACCTGGGTGACATGCTGGTAGCCACCCAGCGTCAATTGGGCGCGCAGTTGGTCCACCGACA
>JAIOOZ010000146.1 GCA_021414185.1 Betaproteobacteria bacterium | reverse complement strand
CGCGGCCGCTGGTGTTTACCAACGGCGTATTCGACATCCTGCACCGCGGACACGCGAGCTATCTCGCGCAGGCGCGCGAGCTCGGCGCGAGCCTGCTGGTCGCCGTCAACAGCGATGCGTCGGTGCAGCGCCTGGGCAAAGGGCCGGACCGCCCGATCAATGCGCTCGCCGACCGCTTGGCGGTACTTGCAGCGCTCGAGGCCGTGAGCGTCGTCACCTGGTTCGACGACGACACGCCGCTCGCGCTGATCAAGCTGACCAAACCCGACGTGCTGGTCAAAGGCGGCGATTGGGCGGCGGACAAAATCGTCGGCGCGGCCGAAGTCAAAAACTGGCATGGCGCCGTGCATTCGATACCGTTCATACACGAACGGTCGACCACCGAAACGCTCAAAAAAATCCGCGGACTTTAACTTTTTGCAGCCTGCTGCGCGTCGGCGCAGGTGGTCGCCTTCAACTGCGCGTTGGGAAACTCCGCCTTGAGCGCGGCGATTTTCGCGGCCGCCGCGTCGCCGGGGTCGCGAATCACGAAAGTACTGGTTTTCGCCCCGCGCGGGCCGGCGACCGCCGAGCGCACGCCTTTTTGCCGCAACTGACCGAGGTAATTGTTGGCGGCCTCTTCGGTCTTGAACACGCCGAGCGAAACGGCAAATCGCCACTGGTCATTGTCCTGCACTACGTAAAAATCGGTGACGCTGCGCGCCTTTAATTCGCCCGCCTTCTTGTCGGCATCGGCCTGGGTCTTCAGCGGCGGAATGTACACCCAGTAGCTGTCGCCCGCGTCGCGTTGCGCGACCTTGTCGCCTAACGCAAATTTTTCGAGCGCCGCTGCCGCTTTCACCGTCTCATCGGCGGCAAAAGCGCCCCATTCGAGACATACCAGCCCCGGCTGCGGACTTGCCGCGTCCTTGCGCTCGGGCCGCGGCGCGCCGGGTTTCAGCAATTTCATCTTGTCCGGCGCGATCTGCAGCAGCGCTATCTGGTTGTCAGCGCCGGTGCGGCTTTCCGCAAAACGGATGTAGCCGAACGCCGCGGCATTGAGCAGCAAAAAAATCAAAAACAGCAGTCTCATGGTGTATGCATCACGTCCGCGCGTCAGGTCGCCCGCTTGGTCTCGTCATCGGCAATCGTCAGCAATCCTTCGAGTACCAGATTATCCACTACCTTGACTTCAAGGTTAAGGTGGGGCGCCAGCAAAGCCGCGCCGCCGCCCGACAGTACGCACAACGGATGGGCCTGGCCGGCCTCCTCGAGAAACCGCGCCATGCGCTCGACCGCCCCGCACGCCGCGTTGATCGCGCCGCTCATGATAGCGTCGCCAGTCGCGTCGGGAAAAAAACTGAATCCGCCGGGCCGCAGCTTCAACGCCGCGGTATTGGCTGCCAGCGCCTTGCGCATCAAATCCGTGCCGGGAACGATCATGCCGCCCGCGAACACGCCGTCCGCAGTCAACGCATCGACCGTCAGAGCGGTACCGGCATTGACCACGATGGACGCCGCGCCGAACAGCCGGCAGGCCCCGATCAGCGCCGCCCAGCGATCACAACCGAGTTGCCCCGGCGTGGCATAGCTGCTGCGGACACCGCATTGCGCGCGTTCGCTTTTGATCCAGCGCGGCGCGGGCTTCGCCGGCAACGCACGCAACAATTTTTTTCGCAACGCTGCGCCGGCGACGTTCGATATCACGATGACTTGCGGCGTGTCGATGCGGGCGAGCGCGGCTTTCAGTTTGGCGGCGCGAGCGGTTTCGAGCGACGCCTGCACCTGCCAGCGCGCGCCATCGTGGACGCCCCATTTGATGCGCGTATTGCCGGCGTCTATCGCCAGCACCGTGCGCCCGGTTTTGCTCCGCGTACGTGGCGCCTTCATGCTGCCGCCCGCAAGCTGACTTCGCCGCTGTGAAAGCGTAATTGCCCGGACTGCGTGGCAAGCAACAGCGCGCCGTTTTCCGCCACGCCTTCGGCGGTGCCATTGACGATGCCGCCATCGGGCAGCGCGATCTTGACCGGCTTGCCCTGGAACACGTGGCACGCCTGCCATTCATCGCGAAATGATGCGAAACCCTCACGGGAAAATTCCGTCAATATGGTATCGAGTTCGGTCAGTAACCCGGCGAGCAAACGGTTGCGCTCAGGTGGCGTGCCGCAGGCAGTAGCGACATCGACCGCCGGCTGGTCGATGCGGTCGAGCAATGCCGCCGGCATACGGCAATTCAATCCGATGCCGATCACGGCCGCGCTCGGTCCCAGCATGTCGCCCTGCATTTCAATGAGAATACCGGCGAGCTTGCGGCCGCGCCATAACACATCGTTGGGCCATTTCAAACCCGCCTCACGCACGCCGCACTGCGCAAGCGCGCGCGTCACGGCCAGGCCGACGGCCAGGCTCAAGCCCGCCAATGCTCCCGCGCCCTGCTCGAATCGCCACAGCACGGAGAACGTGAGCGCGGCACCGGGCAGCGCATGCCACGCGCGGCCACGCCGGCCGCGCCCCTGCGTCTGCCACTCGGCGGCGATCACGGTACCGCTGGCGGCACCCGCCGCTGCGCGGCGCATCAGCAGGCTGTTGGTCGATTCGACGCTGTCGACCACCTCGACGGCAAACCGCGGCGCCGACGCGCCCAGCGCGGATACGACGGCCTCCGCCGCCAGCAGCGACAGCGGCTCCGCCAGGCGATAGCCGCGGCCGCGCACCTTGAATACCTCGATGCCTGAAGCGTCGAGCGCGTGCAGCGCGTTCCACACGCTGGCGCGCGAGACGCCGAGGACGCGCGCCATCGCCTCGCCGGAACGGAATTCGCCGTCGGCGAGCATGCGCAATGCCTGAAAGGTCAACGCATTCATGGGGTCGTATAGAATAGTCGATAAATCCACTGCACAGGAATCCCCGTTTTGGCCACGCGTCCGCAGCGCACAGCAAAGCCGGCCCGCAAACGGCCCGCCGCGACCGCCAGGCCGCGGCGTTCCGCTGCAAGCGTTGCCGCGCTGCCTGCGGTGTGCCGCGTCGCGCGCCTCGACGAAGAGTTCCTGACCAAACCGTTTTCGCTCAGCGAGCTGCTGGCGGCGGTCAAAAAACGGCTGGGAACGTAAGTCCCAAACCAGTTCCAGTGATACTTCCCCGATGCATCGAAGATTTGCGCTGCGCGCGTTAGGCTGGAGCGCGCTCGCTGCGCTGCTGGCGCCCGCTGGCGTGCGCTCCGCGGTGGCACCGGACAAGCGCTGGCGATCCACCTTGCTGCGCGACCATCCCCTCGCTGGAAGAATCTGGCATGCAGTCGCAGGACGTTTCGTGTCCCCGGATGAACTCATCGGCAGCCTCAGGCAGGCATACTTCCGGTTGCTGG
>JAIOOZ010000145.1 GCA_021414185.1 Betaproteobacteria bacterium | reverse complement strand
TTCGAACTCGCCGACGTAAACCGACGGGTGCTCGACCAGCGCAGTGACTTCCTCGAGCAGGGGAGCGTAGTCGGCATCCGCGCCTAAAGAGGCTTTAAGCGCAGACGCGCGCGCCGCGAGCTGGCGCGCGATGTCGGCCTGGCGCTCGTCAAACGATGCGATGACGCTGCCGTGGGCGGCGAGGGCCTCCCCGTACGCATCGGCCGTCGCCACGGAGATATCTTTAACACCTTGAAAGCGATGACCGTGAGTGACGCGGCCCGCTGCCAGTCCCAATACGCTGACCGGCACGATTTCAGCGCCATGCAGCGCAACAAGTCCATGCGCCGGACGCACGAATTGCACCGTAGTCACGCCATCGGCCAGTTGATAGCCCATCACTTTGGGGATGGGCAGTTTTGCTATTGCTTCGTCCAATGCGGTCTGCAGGCCCGCTGCCAGCGTAACGCCCGCGATGGTCTGGTTGAGGAAAACGTATTCGGCGTTGCCCTCGGTTTTGCGCTCGAGTTGGCTGGCCGTGGCGCCTTCCTTCTCCAAACGCTTGGCGAGCGCAGGCGTGGGCTTGCCATCCGCGCCGTAGGCGACTTTGGAAGGCATGAGCTTTTTCGATTCGGCCCGGTCGGTGCCCTTGGTCAATACGTCCGGGATGAGCGCTGCCAGCCGGCGCGGCGTGGCAAAGACGCGGACGGCTTTCGCATCAGCCGCTGTCAGTTGCGCTTTGGCGAGTCCCGCCGCAATGCCGTTGCCGAACGCTTCGCCGAGCCGCTTGAGCGCTTTGGGCGGCAATTCTTCCGTGAAGAGTTCGACCAGCAGATTGGCGCTCATGCCGCATCCCGCTGGTCGAGGGCGGCCTTAAGCGCGGCCAGGTCGATGTCCAGCGCCTGCAGCGTCCCCGGCTTGCACATGGGGAAGCCGGCGCGAACGCGCGAATCCAGGTAAGCCTGCGATACGCTGCGCGCGAGATTGCGGATTCGGCCGATATAGGCCGCGCGCTCGGTAACCGATATCGCGCCGCGCGCGTCCAGCAGGTTGAACGTGTGCGCTGCTTTCAGCACCTTTTCATAAGCGGGCAGCGCGAGCTTGGCGGCGATCAGGCTTTTCGCATCGGTTTCATGGTCGGCGAAATGCCGGAACAGGGTCGCTGCATCCGCAAGCTCGAAGTTATAGGTCGATTGCTCGACTTCGTTCTGGTGATAGACATCGCGGTAGGTCACGCCCGGCGTCCACACCAGGTCGAATACGTTTTCGACGCCTTGCAGGTACATGGCGAGGCGTTCGAGCCCATAAGTGATTTCGCCGGTAATCGGTTTGCAATCGATGCCGCCCACCTGCTGAAAATAAGTGAACTGCGTGACTTCCATGCCGTTCAGCCACACTTCCCAGCCGAGGCCCCAGGCGCCGAGCGTGGGGTTTTCCCAATCGTCTTCGACGAAGCGGATGTCGTGCGCCTTGGGATCGATGCCGATGGCGACCAGCGAGCCGATATAGAGATCGAGAATATCGAGTGGCGACGGCTTCAGCACGACCTGATACTGATAGTAGTGTTGCAGGCGGTTCGGATTGTCGCCATAACGCCCGTCTTTCGGACGGCGCGACGGCTGCACATAGGCGGCGCGCCACGGCTCGGGGCCGATCGCGCGCAGAAAAGTCGCGGTGTGCGAAGTGCCGGCGCCGACTTCCATGTCGTACGGCTGCAGTAGCGCGCAACCCTGCTGGTCCCAGTATTGCTGAAGCCGCAGTATCAATTGCTGAAAAGTCAGCATAGTGTTTCCGTTGCGCTAGTGCGTTGGCAAGTCGCGAATTTTACTGGTTCCCCGCACCACTAGCCACCCTCCGCCGAGCGCCAGCACCAGGGAAAGCATGAGGATGGGCAGATTTCCCCAGCGCACGAAAGGGGTGGTGCCCGCATATCCCTGCACGTCGCCGTTGACGACGGCGCGTGCGAACTCGGGCGCGACCGCGCGCACCTTGCCGCGCTGGTCGATGATGGCGGTCATGCCGGTGTTGGTGGCGCGCAGCATGTAGCGGCCGGTTTCGAGTGCGCGCGCCTGCGAAATCTGCAGGTGCTGCTGGGGCGCCATCGAGCGGCCGAACCACGCCACATTGCTGACGTTGACGAGCAGTGTGGCCTGCGGCAATTGGCGGATGATTTCCGCGCCGAAGACGTCTTCATAGCAGATGTCGACAGCCACGCGCTGGCCGGCGACTTCGAGCGGCTGTTGCGTGTCCGCGCCGCGCGAGAAGTCGAGCAGCGGAATTTGCGTGACTTCGAAAAACCAGCCGAACAGAGGTTTTAACGGCACGAACTCGCCGAATGGCACCAGGTGGGATTTGCGATACGTCTGCGTCGGTGCCATACCCAGCGAGAGCACGCTGTTGTAATAGTCGCGGCTGGTGCTGCGCTCGGGCACGCCTATCAGCACGTCGCCGCCGTTGCTGCGCGCGTGCGTCGCCAGTCCAGCCAGGTAGTCCGCGGGTACTTCATGCAGAAACAGCGGCAGCGCGGTTTCCGGCAGCACGATCAGGCGCGCGTGGCTGGCGACGACGAGGTCGCGGTACGCATCGAGCGTAGACGCCACGCGATCGGGGCGCCATTTCATGTCCTGCGCGATGTTTCCCTGCAGCAGGCTCACGCTGACTGGTGCGCCGGCCGCGGCGGTCCACGTAATTTGCAGCAGCAGATAGCCGCCGGTCCAGAGAAGGGCAAGGATGAAGGATGCAGGATGAAGGATGACTGACGGAATCCGCGGGCGGCTGCCACCATCACCCTTCATCGTTGCAAATGCATACAAGGCGACAAGTGCGCCGGCGGTCAACGCGGTGGCAAAAGTGGCGCCGTAGACTCCCAGCACCGGCACATAACCGGCGAGCGGGCTGGCGGGAACCTGCGAATAGCCGAGCGCGATCCACGGGAACCCGGTAAAAAGCCAGCCGCGCACCCAGTCGGCGAGCGTCCACAGCGCGGGCAGGACCACCAGCGTAGCCATCACCGAGCGCGTGCCGAGCGCGTGATACGCGTAGCCGATCGCGGCCGGATAGCACGCGAGGATGCAGCAGAACAGCAGGGTCAGTACTGCGGCCAGCGGCGCCGGCATGGCGCCAAAGTCATGCAGGCTGACGTATACCCAACTCACGCCCGCAAGAAAGTAACCGAGTCCGAAAACGAAGCCGATCAGCATGGCGCGGCGCCGGCTGCCGGCCTGCCGCCACAGCACGATCAGCAGCGCGAGCGCGGCGATCAGCAGCGGATAAAGATAAAACGGCGCGAAACCCAGCACGCCCATGGCGCCGGCGAGTGCTGCGAGCGGCAGCGCAGGGATGCGGGACAATACGCCGTGCGGGACTATGCTCACGCCCGGACTTTAGACGCTCTTAGCGCCGGGTTTTTTTTCGACCAGCAACAAATGCAGCCGCCGGCTGTCCGCGCGCAGCACTTTGAAATTCAGGCCCTCGACGGCCATTTGCTCGCCGCGCTTGGGCATGCGGCCGAACTGCTTCAGCACCAGGCCGCCGATGGTGTCGTGGTCGGCATCGTCGAAGCGCGTGCCGAACGTCGTGTTGAACTTGGCGAGTTCGGTCACCGCCTTGACGCGCCAGGCGCCGCTCTTGTCGGCGATGATGTCGTCCTCGGTTTCGTCGAAATCGTATTCGTCCTCGATGTCGCCGACGATCTGCTCGAGCACGTCTTCGATGGTGACAAGACCGGCCACGCCGCCGTACTCGTCGACCACGATCGCCATGTGGTTGCGGTTGGCGCGGAAATCCTTGAGCAGCACGTTGAGCCGCTTGGATTCGGGAATGAAAACCGCCGGGCGCAGCATTTGGCGCACGTTGAATTCCTCTTCGCCTGCGTAATAGCGCAGCAGGTCCTTGGCGAGCAATATCCCGATGACGTGGTCCTTGTTGTCCTCGATCACGGGAAACCGCGAGTGGTTGGTTTCGATCACCAGCGGAATGAACTTGTCGGGCGCTTCACCGATATCGATGACGTCCATTTGCGCGCGCGGGATCATGATGTCGCGCGCCTGCATTTCCGCCACCTGCATCACGCCCTCGATCATCGACAGCGCGTCGCTGTCGAGCAGGTTGCGGTCGTAGGCCGAGCGCAGCAGTTCGACCAGCTGATCGCGGTCTTCCGGTTCGCGCATGAGGAGCGCGCCGATCCGTTCGAGCCAGGTGGGTTTGGGGGGGCTATCGTCCATGTTTGCGTGAGGGCCGGGTTTTGTTCGTTGTTTCGCCGTAAGGGTCGGCATAGCCGAGGCGCGCGAGTATGCGCGTCTCGAGTTTTTCCATGCGCTGCGCATCGGCGGCGCGCTCGTGGTCAAAGCCCTGCAGGTGCAGCACGCCGTGCACCGTCAGATGCGCGTAGTGCGCTTCGCGGTCCACGCCGCGCAGGCGCGCTTCGCGCGCGACCACCGGTGCGCAGATCGCGATATCGCCTTCAAGCGGGTTTTTTTCGGAATAGATGAAAGTCAGCACGTTGGTCGCGTAATCGCGCCCGCGGTAATTGAGATTAAGCTGGCGCGCTTCGCGCGCGCCGACCAGGCGCAGC
This sequence comes from Betaproteobacteria bacterium, assembly GCA_021414185.1. Taxonomy (GTDB): domain Bacteria; phylum Pseudomonadota; class Gammaproteobacteria; order Burkholderiales; family SG8-41; genus PALSA-1004. The sequence goes on along the minus strand of JAIOOZ010000145.1, from coordinate 2,070 downwards.
GTGAGGCTGGCTTTTTTGCGCAGCGCCGCGCGCACCCATCGCCTGAGCTTGGCGCGCGACGGTAATTGTGCGGAGCGGACGCCATACTGGAGCGCGAGTGCGGGCTCAGGCGTCCGGCCCGGCTTGCGCTTTGGTGTGCCGCTCATAGGCATTGACGATACGTTGCACCAGCGGGTGGCGCACCACGTCGCTCGACTGGAAATGGGTGAAGGCGATGCCGCGCACGCGTTTCAACACGATGCTCGCTTCGATCAGGCCGCTTTTGTGGCCGCGCGGCAAATCGATTTGCGTGACGTCGCCGGTGACCACCGCCTTGCTGCCGAAGCCGATGCGGGTGAGGAACATTTTCATCTGCTCGGGCGTGGTGTTTTGCGCCTCATCGAGGATGACGAACGCCTGGCTCAACGTGCGCCCGCGCATGAAGGCGAGAGGTGCGACCTCGATGGCGCTGCGCTCCAGCAGTTTCGCCACCTTGTCGTAACCCATCAGGTCATAAAGGGCGTCGTAGAGCGGCCGCAAATAGGGGTCGACTTTCTGCGCGAGGTCGCCCGGCAGGAAGCCCAGGCGCTCGCCGGCTTCGACTGCGGGGCGCACCAGCACGATGCGCTTGACGTTGTCGCGCTCGAGCGCATCGACCGCGCACGCCACCGCCAGATAAGTCTTGCCGGTACCGGCCGGGCCGATTGCGAACGTGATGTCGTGCTTCTGGATTTGCTGCAGATAGCCGACTTGACGCGGCGTGCGTCCGTGCAGGTCGGGGCGGCGGGTCTTCAGTTGCGGCGCGTCGCCGGCAGCGGCGGGTTTTACACGCGCGACTTCAATCAGGCCCAGTTGCACGTCTTCCACCGACAGGCTGCGCTTGGCGCGGGCATAGAATTTCTCGAGCGCCTGTGCCGCGAGTTCCGTCTGGTCAGGTTCGCCGCTCAACGCGAAGCGCTCGCCGCGCCGCGCGATCACCACGTCGAACGCGGTTTCGATCTGGCGCAGGTTTTCATCCAGCACGCCGCACAGGTTGGCGAGGCGCTGGTTGTCGACCGGCTTAAAAGAGACTTCGGCGGGTTTCAAGCGTGGACGAGCGCGGGCTTGCCGCGCAAAGTGTGCGCCAGCGCGGCGGTGATTGTGACGTCGATAAATTGCCCGATCAGCCGCGGCTGACCGATAAAGTTGACCACGCGGTTATTGTCGGTGCGGCCGGCGAGTTCACGCGCGTCTTTTTTCGACACGCCTTCGACCAGGATGCGCTGGGTGGTGCCGGCCATGCCCGCGCTGATGGTTTGCGCCTGGGTTTCGAGCAGCGTCTGCAGTTCGCGCAGGCGTGCGAGCTTGACTTCGTGCGGCGTATCGTCAGGGAACGCGGCAGCGGGCGTGCCCGGACGCGGGCTGTAGACGAAGCTGAAACTCGCGTCGAACCCGACTTCTTCGATCAGCTTCAGGGTGGCCGCAAAATCGTCGGCGGTTTCGCCCGGAAAGCCGACGATAAAGTCGGAAGTAATCGAAATACCGGGCCGCGCTTTGCGCAGCCGGCGCACGATGGATTTGTATTCGAGGACGCTATAGCCGCGCTTCATCGCCGCCAGCACGCGGTCCGAGCCTGACTGCACCGGCAGGTGCACGTGATCGACGAGTTGCGGTAGCCGCGCGTAGACGTCGATCAGGCGCTGCGTGAATTCGCGCGGGTGCGAAGTGGTGTAGCGCAGCCGTTCGATGCCGGGAATGGCGGCAACATATTCGAGCAGCAGGGCGAGGTCGGCGGGCGCGTCCGCGGACACTGCGCCGGCATCACGAACCGTTGCGCTGTAGGCGTTCACGTTCTGCCCAAGCAAGGTGATTTCTTTGACGCCCTGCTGCGCGAGTTCGGCGACGTCGGTCAGGACGTCTTCGAGCGGCCGCGATACCTCTTCGCCGCGCGTGTACGGCACCACGCAAAAAGTGCAGTACTTGCTGCAGCCTTCCATGATCGAAACAAACGCGCTGCCGCCTTCTGCGCGCGCCGGCGGCAGGCAATCGAACTTTTCAATTTCGGGAAACGAGATGTCGACCTGCGGTTTGCCGGTGGCGCGCCGCGCGGCG
>JAIOOZ010000515.1 GCA_021414185.1 Betaproteobacteria bacterium | reverse complement strand
TCGGCATCATAGTCAGCCTTGGGTACGGGCTCGGGATCGAAATGTCCGTAGGTATCCACACCCCGCACCAGCGATGCCGTCACGCGCACCTTGCTCGTGCAGCGGCAATCCGTCGGAATGTAGCTCACGCCAAAGCCAATCCGCCGGTCCGCGGAGTTATTGGGGCCGGAACGGTGCAGGATATGCGTGTGATGCAGCGACATCTGACCCGTCGCAAGCGGCATGAAGTCGGTGCGGCTGGTGTCGAACGGGACTGCCACGGTTTGGCCGCGCGACAGCAGATTGTGTTTCGACACGCGGTCTTCGTGCGGAAGCTGGCCCAGTATCTGGCTGCCCGGAATGACTTCCATGCAGCCGGCTTCGAGCGAGGCTTCGGATACCGCGACCCAGGCCGCGATCTGCGCGTCGGGCTTGAGGCTGAAATAGGTCGCGTCCTGATGCCAGTCGACAAATCCCGGATCGCGCGGCTCCTTGGGAAAAATCGTGAACTGATAAACGAGAATGTTGGGCCCGATAATGTCCTCGACCGCGTCGAGCACTGCGGGCTCGCGCACGAGTTCGGCGGCCCAGCGGAACAGCAGATGCGGCTTATAGGCCCTGCGCTCGGCACGAATCGGCCCCCAGGCGCGCTCGGACTCTTCCATGCGGCGCCTGTACTCAACGGCCTTTTCACGCGGCAGCACATCAATCGGCGCAACATATCCGTTCGCGTGATAAGAACGGATTTGCTCAGGGTTTAATATTTTCGGCATGGCGGCATCGACTTCGTTTATCGAGATCACAGGATTGGCTTGCGCAGTTCCGGGGGACGCGCAGCCGGCTTCATCCGGGTTTTCTAATGTATGGTGTAGCCGCCATCGACTAACAGGTTGTGGCCCTGTATCGACGTGGCATCGGTGGAGAGCAGAAACAACACGGCTTTGGCCACCTCGTCGCACTCGACCAGCCGGCCGGTCACCATGTAGCGCATGCGCTCGGCGTGCAACTCGGGCGTGGCGGTCATGCGCCGCACATTGTCTTCAGTGGCCGCCGGACCGGGACTGACCGCGTTGACCTGAATATTGTGCCGCCCCGCTTCGAACGCCATCGAACGCGTAAACTGGATCAACGCCGCCTTGGCGAGGCTGTAGAGCGCGATGCCTTCCTGCGCCACCAATCCCATCTGACTCGCGATGTTGACGATGCGGCCGCCTCCCGCTGCGCGCATGTGCGGCAGCACCGCTTGGCTCGCAAAAAAAGGCGCGCGCAGATTAACGGCAATTAGCCGGTCGAAATCCTCGCCTGAGTACTCGCCGAGAAGCTTGCGCATTCGGATGCCTGCATTGTTAACGAGCGCATATACGCTTCCCATTGCGTCCACGGCCTGCCCTACCATGTCTTCGGCGGTGTTGCGCTGCCCGAGGTCGGCTTGCATGATCCGGACCTCTCCCGCCGCACCCGCCTGCTTGCACTCGCCGGCTGCGCGTTGAAGACTGTCCAGCGTTCCGTCGGCAACCAGAAACAACCCGGCGCCATTGCGCGCGAGCTCAAGCGCTATGGCGAGGCCAAGACCGCGCGACGCGCCGGTGACGATGATGTTGCTTCCTTTGAGGATCGGCATGAGGATTTGCGTCAGCTTCCCGGCAGCTTGTGCGCGATGGGCAGGAACATGTCGCGCCACGAAGCCGGCGCCTCCTTGATCGTGCCGATTTTGTGCATGAACTCGGCAAATCGCAGACTAGCCTGCGGGACGTTGGTAAAAATCGTGCGCGGATCATTCAGGAGCTGCATCATGTCGGCGAGCGGTGTTTTTTCCTTGGTCACCGACAAATAGAGTTCGGCGGCCGCTTTCTTGTCGCGATTGATGGTATCCACCGCATCCTTGACCGCAGCGAACACGGCGGCGACTGTCTTTGGATTCGCTTCCGCGAACTTTTTGGTCGTCCAGACCGCGGTCAGGCTCGCGTCACCCATGACATCGTAGGAACTCAGCACATTCCTGATGCGCGGATTCTTGAGCTCGATGATCTGATAAGGCGGTGACGCGAAATGCGAATTCACTTCAGACGCGTCGGACAGGATCGCAGCCACGGCATCGGGGTGCGACATCGACACCGTCAACGGATCGAGCTTCGCGTAGTTGGCGTCCCCAAACGTCTTCGCCGCCGCCATCTGCAGCACGATCGCCGCAGTCGAGAGTTTGACCGAAGGCAGCGCGATTTTGTCTTTATCGGTAAAATCCTTCAGCGAGCTGATGCCCGGATTGCGCGTATTCAGATAAACCGGCATTGAATTCGTGGCCGACACGCCGCGGACCTCCTGCGGCGAACCTTTGGTGCGTGCCCACAGCAATATGAGCGACGGCACCGCGCCGGCGCCGAACGAAAGATTCTCCGACAGGAGCGCGTCGTTCATGCCGGCACTGCCGGCGAACTGGCCCCAGGACACTTTGACGTCGCCCAGTGCCTGCTCTTTCGTGTGCTTTTCAATCAGCTTGTGCTGCTCCATCACGATAAACGGCAGGAATGCAATGCCGTACTGCCGTGCCAACCTGATTTCGTTCACTTCAGCGCGCGCCGCCGACGCGCAAAGCAGCACCGCTAACAATAAAATATTTCGTGCGATCAATCGTGTCATGTGCGTTCCTTGGTCAAGGGCATGTGCGGAGCCGGCATTGCTTTGCGCATTCCGCAGGCCCGATATGAGTGCCAAGCGTATCACATGCGCCCGGGTGCGGCCCTCCGCGCAAGCATGACGCGTCAACCCTGTCGTTGTGCCGCCCCGCCGCCGACGTCCAATTTTCCACGTTGCCGTTGACGGGCACGGGGCGCGGCTGCCGTCATAATCGTTATCGGCGGCCGTTGTCCCGCAAGACTTGCAGCAGCGGATCGACGCTGCGCCAGTTCACGCAATCATCGACAGCCGATTCCACCGCCTTCACGCCTTCCGGCGTGAGCACCAATCCAGCAAGCCCGCGGAATTTTTCGCGCACGTCGGACTCTTTGTATGGCTTGCCGACGTGCCTGTCGTTCTCATGGGCATGCGTAGCCTGCCGGCCATCTTTCAGCGTAAGCGTAACGCGCGCGGGCTTGAGGCGCGGCAACGCCGCGCTCATCCCCGCATCTTCGGTTATGTGCACCCGATGGCGCAGCGCCGCAATGGCCGGATTGTGCAAAGCCGTTTCGGTAAACGATTCGTAGCGCAGATGGCCATTGACCACCAACGCCGCCGCAGCGTGCGGCAGCGAGTACTTTCCACCGAAATACGTCGGCGGATTGGCGTTGCACATTCCCGCAGCAAATTGATAAGTGGCCACGTCGATCCGCTCTATGTCCTCAGGCTTTGGATGCAATTCTGCAAGGGCATCCTCGAGCGCGTCGAGAGCAGGATAGATCGGATAGCAGCAGGCGCGCAGGCGGAAGTGATTGCGGGTGATTTCCCACCGCACGCCGAGCTCGTCCAGCAGATGCGAGGCATCGAAGCCATCACTCACGAGACTGGTCATCGCCTGCTCGATGGCGTTGTCCTGTGCTGTGAAACCGGCAATCGCCAATTCCGGCGCCAGCGAGGCCGCGAAACCGCTCATCCCGCCAGCCACGTTGAGCGTTGTCGCACCTGCGACTACGTTGCTATAAGCGGCGCTGACCACCAGGTTGGCTCCGATACGCACCGCAGTGCTCGTTTGTGCAGCGTTGAGGCCGCGCGCGCGGGCCGCCGCAGCGATGGCGCCCAGCAAGGACGCCTGGCCGTTCGGGTGTGCGAGCGGCCGCCGCGTCGTAGCTGCGCCCACGCGGATGGCAAAGTCATACGCGACGACGAGCGCGGTCAGGATTTCGCGCCCGGTGCAGCGCGACGATTCTGCAACGGCCAGCAGACCAGGCACGATCTGCACCGCGGCCTGCGCCGAAACCTCATCGTGCAGCTCGCCGAGCTCGATCGAACGAGCGGCAATGCCATTGAGGAGCGCCGC
>JAIOOZ010000504.1 GCA_021414185.1 Betaproteobacteria bacterium | reverse complement strand
ATACAGCGCGTGCTGAACAGCGACGTCGTGATGGTGTTCGACGAATGCACGCCTTATCCCGCCGACGTCGCGCAGGCAGGTGAGTCGATGGAATTGTCGCTGCGTTGGGCGGAACGGTCCAAGCGCGCGCACGAAGGTAATTCCAATGCACTCTTCGGCATCGTGCAGGGCGGTATGCACGAGCCATTGCGGGACCGCTCGCTGGCCGGCCTGACGAACATCGGGTTCGACGGTTACGCCATCGGCGGCCTGTCCGTGGGCGAACCCAAGGAAGACATGTCGCGCATCCTCGCGCACACGGCGCCGCAACTGCCGGCGGAAAAACCGCGCTATCTGATGGGCGTGGGAACGCCGGAAGACCTGGTGGAGGCGGTGTCCGCCGGCATCGACATGTTCGATTGCGTGCTGCCGACGCGAAATGCGCGCAATGGCTGGATATATACGCGCCACGGAACCATTAAATTACGTAATGCCCAGTATCGCGATGACATACGCCCGCTGGATGAGGCATGCGCCTGCTACACCTGCCGCAACTTTACCCGCGCCTATCTGCACCATCTGCAAAAAGTGAACGAAATCCTCGGCGCCCGACTCAATACCTGGCACAACCTGCATTACTACCTCGAATTGATGCAGGGCCTGCGCGGGGCCATAGAGCGCGGGCGGCTCGCTGATTTCACAGGCGAATTCAGGCAACTTCGAACGGCTCCATGCTAGAATACGCACCTTTTTACCCGTCGCCGCGCGCCATGCGCCGCGCTTGAGGAGGCAATACCGTGTTTATCAAAGAAGCCTGGGCACAGGCAGCCGCACCCGGGGGCGCCGACTTGATGTCGATGCTGCCCATCATCCTGATGTTCGTCGTGCTGTATTTCGTGATGATCCGTCCGCAGATGAAACGCGCCAAAGAGCATAAGGCGATGGTCGATGCGCTCCAGAAGGGCGACGAAGTCATCGCCGCCGGCGGCCTGCTCGGCAAAGTGACCAAGGTCGCCGACAATTACGTCACCATCGAAATCGCCGACAAGATCGAAATTCGCGTGCAACGTCCCGCCGTGCAGCTCGTGCTGCCCAAAGGCACGGTTAAGGGCGTTGAATGATGCGAGAGGCGAGAGGCGAGAGTCGAGAGGTGAAAACGCGTAGCGGTTACGCTGCGCCACTCCTCACCCTTCACTCCTTACTCCTCTCGGCGTCGCGATGAATCGTTACCCCCTCTGGATCAATCTGATGATCGGCTTCGCGCTGCTCATCGGCGTCGTCTATACGCTGCCGAACTTTTTCGGTGAAGTGCCGGCCATCCAGGTGTCGGCGGCGAAATCGACGGTGAAAGTCGATGCCGACCTGCAGAAACGGGTCGAAGGCGCGCTGAAAGCCGCGAATATTGCAAATGACGGCGTAACGCTCGATGCGGCCAGTCTGAAAATACGGTTTGCCGATACCGACACGCAACTGAAAGCCAAGGATGCGGTGCAGAAGGACCTGGCTGAAGATTTTGTCGTCGCGCTGAACCTGGTTTCGCGCAGCCCGCGCGCTCTGAGCGCGATTGGCGCGCTGCCGATGTACCTGGGCCTCGATCTGCGGGGCGGCGTGCATTTTCTGCTGCAGGTCGACATGCCGTCGGCGCTGATCAAGAAGCTCGACGGCACCGCCAGCAGCGTGCGCACCCTGCTGCGCGACAAGCGCATTTCGTACAACGGGATCGTGCGCGAGAAACAGGGTGATAACCAGGTCCTGGTGCTCAAGTTCCGCGAGAAGGACACCCGTGACAAGGCGCGCAAGGAAGTCGAAACTTCCAACCCCGAGCTCGGGTTGAGCGAGCAGGAGCAGGGCGGCGAATTCCGCCTGGTGGCGGCGCTCAAGCCGGAAGAGCAGAAGCGCACGCAGGATCTGGCGCTGCAGCAGAACATCGCGACGCTGCGCAACCGCGTCAACGAGCTGGGCGTGGCCGAGCCCATCATCCAGCAGCAGGGCGCCGACCGCATCGTCGTGCAATTGCCGGGCGTGCAGGACACCGCGCGCGCCAAGGAACTGCTCGGCCGCACGGCCAGCCTCGAACTGCGGCTGGTCGAGGCGCACGCGAGCGACCCGGCGGGCCGCGACTACGACGCCAAGAAAATCGAAGATGCCTTGAAAGGCAATGTGCCGTTCGGCACCGAGTTTTTTATCGACCGGCACGGCAAGAACCCCGAGCCGCTGCTGCTTTCGAAGAATGTCATCATCACCGGCGAGCGCCTTACCAACGCGTCTCCCAGTTTCGACCAGCAGAACAACGAGCCGATAGTCAGCGTGGAGCTCGATGGCCAGGGCGCGCGCATCATGCGCGACACCACCCGCGAGGCCGTCAAGCGGCGCATGGCGGTGCTGCTGATCGAAAAAGGCAAGCCGGAAGTCATCACCGCGCCGGTCATCCAGTCGGAGCTGGGCGCGCGCTTCCAGATTTCAGGCCGCATGACGACGCGCGAAGCCAACGACCTGGCACTCCTTTTGCGCGCGGGTTCGCTGGCGGCGCCGATGGACATCATCGAAGAGCGCACGGTCGGCCCCAGCCTCGGCGCCGACAACATCGCGATCGGCTTTCACTCGACGTGGATAGGCTTCACGCTGATTTCGATCTTCATGATCGCGTATTACCACATGATCGGCGTGATTTCCGTCATCGCGCTTGCGGTCAACGTGCTGTTCCTGGTTTCGCTGCTGTCGATGCTGCAGGCGACGCTGACACTGCCCGGCATGGCCGGCATCGCGCTGACGGTCGGCATGGCGATCGACGCCAACGTCCTGATCAACGAGCGTATTCGCGAGGAATTGCGCAACGGCAACACGCCGCAGGCGGCGATCTTCGCCGGTTACGAACGCGCGTGGGGCACCATTCTCGACTCGAACATCACCACGCTGATCGGTGGCCTTGCGCTGTTTGCGTTCGGCTCAGGCCCGGTGAAGGGCTTCGCGGTGGTGCTGTGCCTCGGCATCCTCACTTCGATATTCAGCGCGGTGATGGTATCGCGCAGCATCGTGAACCTCTATTACGGCGGCCGCCGCAAGCTCGACAGCATTTCGATCGGCCAGGTGTGGAAGGCCGGCGCGGAGCCGAAGGCAAAAGCAAAAGCAAAAGCGTAAGGCGTCAGGGGTGAGGAGTGAGGCGAAGAATCACTCCACCAGAGCCCCCTCACTCCTTACGCCTCACCCCTCACGCATTTAGGAAGAACAATGGAATTCTTCAGAATAAAAAACGACATCCCGTTCATGCGCCACGCGCTGATGTTCAACGTGATTTCGATCATCACGTTCCTCATCGCGGTGGGCTCGCTGGCGACCAAGGGGCTGAACTTCGGCGTCGACTTCACCGGCGGCACCGTGATGGAAGTGCATTACTCGCATGCGCCGGACGTCAACAAGATCCGTGAGACGGTAAGCAAGCTGGGGTTCACCGACGCGGCGGTGCAGAATTTCGGCACTTCGCTCGACGTGTTGATCCGCCTGCCCGTGAAGCAGGGGCTCACCAGCGCCAAAGTCTCGGAAACCGTGCGCGACGAACTGCGCAAGGAAGACAGCACGGCCGAAGTCAGGCGCGTTGAGTTCGTCGGCCCGCAGGTTGGCAAGGAACTGATTGAGAACGGCGGGCTCGCGCTCTTGTTCGTCTCGATCGGCATCGTGGCCTATCTGGCGCTGCGGTTCGAGTGGAAATTCGGCCTCGCGGCCATCATCGCCAACCTCCACGACATCGTCATCATTCTCGGGTTCTTTTCGATTTTTCAGTGGGAATTCTCACTCACCGTGCTCGCGGCCATATTGGCGATTCTCGGTTACTCGGTGAACGAATCGGTCGTTGTGTTCGACCGGATACGCGAGAATTTCCGCAAGATGCGCAAAGCCAGCGTGACGCACGTCATCGACAACGCGATCACGCGCACCATTTCGCGCACCATCATTACCCACGGCTCTACGCAATTGATGGTTACTTCGATGCTCATATTCGGCGGCGAGACACTGCACTACTTCGCGCTCGCGCTGACCATCGGCATCTGCTTCGGTATTTATTCGTCGGTGCTGGTCGCGAGCCCGATCGTGATGTGGCTCGGCGTGTCGCGCGAAGACCTGGTCAAGCCGGAAAAGAAGACTGAAGTCGGCGCCGCCATTTAGGTTCTGACGTGGAGTTGCTCGCGCAGTTCTTCGATATTGTCCTGCACCTCGACAAGTACCTGGCCGTACTGATCCAGACCTACGGCGCCTGGATCTACCTGATCCTGTTCCTGATCATTTATTGCGAAACCGGGCTGGTGGTGACGCCTTTCCTGCCAGGCGACTCGCTGCTGTTTGTCGCCGGCGCCATGGCTGCAGTCGGCGCGATGGACGTACACGGCCTGTTCGCGCTGCTGGTCACCGCTGCGTTCCTCGGTGACAACACCAATTACTGGATCGGCCGTTACGTCGGCCCGCGCGTGTTCAAGCGCGAGCGCTCGCGCTTTTTCAATCCTGAGCATATCCAGCGCACGCAGCGTTTTTACGAGAAGCACGGCGGCAAGACCGTGGTCATGGCGCGCTTCCTGCCCATCGTCCGCACCTTCGCCCCGTTCGTGGCGGGGATAGGCCGCATGGTTTATCCGCGTTTCATGTTCTACAGTTTTTCGGGCAGCGTGTTCTGGATCGGCTTCTTCGTCTACGGCGGCTACTATTTCGGCAACATTCCGTTCGTCAAAAATAACCTGACGGCGTTCATCCTCGGCATAGTCGTGGTTTCGATACTGCCGGGCATCGTCGGATTCCTGCGCCAGAAGCTGGGTGGCGCGAAGAGCTGAAGACTGCAGGGAGCCGGCGTAACGCGCCGGAAGAACAGATGAGTGAGCAGGCAGCAGAACTGGTTTTCCACAACGGAAAAATCATCACGGTAGACGCGCAGTTTCGCATCGCGCAGGCCGTGGCGATCAGCGGCGGGCGTTTTGCCGCGGTCGGCAGCGATGCCGATGTCAAGCGCCACGCGGGTGCCGCGACGCGCATGGTCGATCTCAAGGGGCGCACCGTCGTTCCCGGTCTTGTCGACGGTCACGCCCACGCGGACCGTGAAGGTCTCAAGCTCGTTTTCCCC
>JAIOOZ010000681.1 GCA_021414185.1 Betaproteobacteria bacterium | reverse complement strand
TCAAGATTCTTCGCTTCGCTCAGAATGACAGAGGGCGGCGCTTTTGCGTCTTCGCGGTCCAATGGTGAATTCATGATGAATGATCTCTGGAACAAGCTGGCCGGGCAGGCGGGTGTGTCACTGACCGAAGCGCAGCATGCAGCGCTGGAGCGATACATCGAGCTTCTGCTCGAAGCCAATCAGACGATGAATCTGACCCGGATCGCGGATGTGGAGGCTGCGCGGGTGCAGCACGTGGCCGATTCGCTGACGCTGTTGCCGCTGATCCCGGCCTCGGCCCTGGAGATCGCGGATGTCGGCAGTGGCGGGGGCGTGCCGGGGATTCCGCTGGCGATCGTCTGGCCGCAGAAGCGCTTCGTGCTGATCGAATCGACGAAGAAAAAGGCGGTGTTCCTGGAGCGGGCCGTGACCGAACTGGGGCTGACGAACGTGCGCGTGCTGGCCGAGCGCGTGGAGGATGTGGCCCGCGGCAAGCTGCGGGAGACGTTTGATATCGCGATCGGCCGGGCGGTGGGCCGGCTGGTCTGGCTGGTGGAGTGGTGCCTGCCGCTCCTAAAAAAGGGCGGGGATTTGCTGGCGATGAAGGGGGCGAAGGCGGCCGAGGAGATTGAGGAGTCGGCCCAGGCCCTGAAGTGGCTGCACGGCTCGCCGCCGGAGACGCATGCGGCCGAACTGCCCGGGGCCGAGCATCACGTGATCGTCCGCGTGCGGAAGCTGGGGAAGAGCGACCCGCGGTTCCCAAGGCCGGCGACGTTCGCGAAGGGCCGGCCGCTGGGGAAGTGAGTTTGCCCACGAATTTGCACGAATGGGCACAAATCGGACTCACCGCAGAGGACGCGGAGGGACGCAGAGGCAGCCGACGGTGCATCGAGATGCACCCTACGGGCAGATCACCTTTCCGATCGGCCTTCCCGCTCCAATCCCGAGGACAAGAGCTTGATCATCGTGTCGTCCAGTACCGGGCGGCGATTGTGGTCGAAGCTTTTCAGGAAGTAGTTTTCATTGGCGACGAGTACTTTCGGGTCGCGGGCCAGCGTTTCGACGTACCAGCCGGGGAAGAGGACGACGGCCGTGACATCCACATCTTGGCCGGTTTGCTCCTTAAGGAGTTGGCGCAAACCGCGGGCAACGGCCAGCGATTGGGCCACCGGATCGCGCTCCAGTTCACCGCCGTCCACCAAGAGACGCTGCCCGTCGTAGGTGACCTTGCCGTCGCGGTCATTGGGCTTCGAGATGGTCTTGGTTTCGATGGCGAAGACGCCGCCGGGGCCGATCAGGGTGTGGTCGATGTTCCCGCGTTCCTGCTGTAAGTCGTGAAAGACCTGATAGCCCTTGGCTCGCAGCGTCTCCAGAAGTTGGCCGACGGTTCGCTCGCCGTGCAAGCCCTGACCAAGGTTCTTCAGCTTCGCCCATTGGTGACGCATGAGCCAAGCTGCCACGGGGATGCTTAAGAAGAAGAGGATGGTGAGCTGCCACGGGCCGGGCGGAATCTTGAACCAATATCTCGCCCATTCTCCAAGCATCGAGCCGAAGAGTAAGGCGGGAAGCATCCCAATGAGGACCATCCGGAACAAGCCGTCCTGCAATGCGTCGCTCAGACCGTCTCCCGCCTGCGGCAACGAACGATAACGCAACGGCGAACGATTTTTTGGTCGATCCGAAGTCAACGACATCTTGCCTCCCAATTCTGCCCCTGAACGAAAGGGCGAGGGGATTATCGCAGGAATGTGCGAGGGTGCAAAGCGCTGGGCAGGCGGCTCACTCGCTTGTTCTATGCTACAGGGT
>JAIOOZ010000503.1 GCA_021414185.1 Betaproteobacteria bacterium | reverse complement strand
GTCGTTCATCACCAGGCGGATGTGCCACGTTTTCATCGGCAGGGTTTGTCCGCTGTGCGTCCAGCAATAGATAAAGTACGCCGCGGTAACGGCGAGCAGATACGCCTGGAAGAGCGGGCGGGCGAGGGCGCCCGGTAGCAGAGGATTGATGACCAGGAACAACCAGGCGGCGATAAATAATATTGCCGTCAGCAGCAGCATCTCATAGCACAGGCTGCCAACGCGGCGCCCCAGGCGCGCAACGGCAGCGGGCGCCGTATGGTCTTTCAAGCGGGAGAGTTTGCAGCTACTGCGAGGTGGTGGTTGCCGAGCTGTCGGTAGCGGGCTCGGCCTTGGGGGCCAGCGATTGCTGGTACTGCTGCCATTGCGCCTTGACCTGCTCGCGTTTTTCAGGCGGCAATTTCTTGATGGTCTTGTAATTTTCGCGCGCGACGCGGCGCTGCTCCGGCGTGAGCTTGGTCCAGTCTTTCATTTGCGCCTGCAGCCGCTGCTGCTGCTCCGGTTTCATTTTCGGATAGGCTTTCGCGACCTTGACCCATTTGGCGCGGCGCAGGGTGTCGAGTTCTTTCCAGTCGTCCTTGAGCGGCGCCAGCACGGTCTGCTGCGCCGGGGTCAGCTCCGTCCACTCGGGCTTGGCCGGTTTGGGCTGAATTGCTGCTTTGGGCTGGAGGGGCGCGGCGGCAATGACCGGGGCGGCGAGGCTCAGGCCCAAGACTATTGCGACGAGCGCTTTAACCATGCTTCGAAGTTGTTATCCAGATAAGCGTTGATGGGCAGATCGTCGGTCAGCAGGCTGACGTCGATTTCGGCGATGTCATTGGCCTGTATCACCACCTGCCAGTAAGTGGCGCCGATCAGGCTCAATACCAGCAGGCCGAGCGCGAGCAGATTGCGTGCATTGAAATGGCGGTTATGGCTGACACGGAATGCGATGTCGCCAGCCCAGGCGAGGCCGAACACCGGCTGCGGCGCTTCGCGGTAGCGGTCAAGCGCTGCCTGACGCGACGATTGCAGCTGGTACGCGGTGCCCTGCTTGATATTGCCCAGCCCCTGATTGAGGCGCTGGATGATTTTGCCTGCCAGTTCTTGTTCATTCATAGCGAAATTCCCTTATCTTTCAGCAGCTCCGCCAATGCATGCGTGGCCCGTGAGCAGTGTGTTTTCACGCTCCCTTCCGAGCAACCCATGACCGCCGCCGCTTCTGCGACATCCATTTCCTCCCAATAACGCAGCAGGAACGCCTGGCGTTGACGCTGCGGCAGCTTGTGGAGTGCTTTTTCAATAATTTCAAGCGTTTGGGCCTGTTGTAGCTGGTCGGAAGGCGCGCCCTGTGGGTTGGAGTTCGACTGTACCTCCAAAGTTTCCAGCGGATCGTAGTCGTCGTCGCCGTCAGGCCCGCCCAGCGACGACACCTGGGTTGTCCACAGGGAGCGCACTTTCTGGCGCCGGAAATAATCCCGTATGGTGTTTTGCAAAATGCGCTGAAACAACATCGGCAGTTCCGTCGCCGGGCGCGCGGCGTACTTGTCGGACAGTTTCATCATCGCGTCCTGCACCGCGTCCAGCGCGACCTGTTCGTCGCGCGCGGCGAAAAACGCCTGCTTGAACGCGCGGCGTTCGACCGCGGCGAGAAAGTCCGAAAGTTCCTTGCGGGTAGCCAGTGGAATCCGCCTTTGTGATGAGCCCGGTCGCGCCGGGCTTCGCGTTGTGTTTATGCTGCGCAGTGGCCACGACGTAGAGCGCCCCGAAATAACGTGTGCGCTCTTCCCGGCGTTGACGCCGTTTCGACTGCGGGCTGAATTTATCCAAGGCATCTTAACAAAACGCGTAGTCACTGCAAGTTGACCCGCGCCGTATATCGCCAAGTGAGCGGTATCATGCTGTTTAATCAGATATTTAGCTTGACCAATCGGGTCGCAAAAGGTATCGTTCGCGGTTCTGTGTTTCGCTTGTAAATCAACAAGGTTGAGTTATGGAATTGAACGGCGCCGATATTGTGGTGCGTTGTTTGCAGGAAGAGGGCGTCGATTACGTGTTCGGCTACCCGGGCGGCGCCGTGCTGCACCTTTACGACGCATTGTTCAAGCAGGACAAAGTGAAGCACATCCTGGTCCGTCATGAGCAGGGGGCGGTCCACGCCGCCGACGGCTATTCGCGCTCAACCGAAAAAATCGGCGTCGCGCTGGTCACTTCGGGTCCCGGCGTGACCAATGCCATCACCGGCATCGCGACCGCCTACATGGATTCGATCCCCATGGTGATCATCACTGGCCAGGTACCGACGCACGCGATCGGCCAGGACGCGTTCCAGGAATGCGACACCGTCGGCATTACACGCCCCTGCGTGAAGCACAACTTCCTGATCAAGGACGTGAAAGACATCGCGGCCACTATCAAGAAAGCGTTTTACATCGCGGGGACGGGACGGCCGGGCCCGGTGGTGGTCGATATTCCGAAAGACATCACTTCGCCGGCGGCGAAAGCCGAATTCGAATATCCGAAGTCGGTCAGCATGCGCTCGTACAACCCGGTAGTGAAAGGCCATGCCGGTCAGATCAAGAAAGCGGTGCAGCTTCTGATGCGAGCGAAGCGGCCGATGATCTACACCGGTGGTGGCGTCGTGCTCGGCAACGCGGCAGCGGAACTCGCCCAGCTCGTGCGTTTGCTTGGCTTCCCCTGCACCAACACATTGATGGGGCTGGGCGGTTATCCGGCCACCGACCGCCAGTTCGTCGGCATGCTCGGCATGCACGGCACTTATGAAGCCAACATGGCGATGCAGCACTGCGACGTGCTGCTGGCGATAGGGGCGCGTTTCGACGATCGCGTGATCGGCAATCCCAAGCATTTCTTAGAAGAGCCGCACACCATCATCCACGTCGACGTCGACCCATCTTCTATTTCTAAGCGCGTCAAGGTCGATGTGCCCATCGTCGGCAACGTGCGCCCGGTGCTGCAGGAGCTCATCAAGCAGGCGCAGGCATCCAGGGACAAGCCGGACGC
>JAIOOZ010000502.1 GCA_021414185.1 Betaproteobacteria bacterium | reverse complement strand
GCCAGCGCGACTATCGTGCAGTCTTTCCCGCGGCGCAGCACCTTGGCCTTGCCGAGTTCGTCGACATATTCGCCGTCGGGCACCTCGCCTTTCATCGAATACAGCGACTTCTGCTCGAAGAACAATACCGGGTCGGGATCGCGAATCGCTGCCGCCAGCAGGCCTTTAACATCGGCGGGAAACGCCGGGGCCACCACCTTGATGCCGGGAATCATCATCGCCCAGTTCTCGACTGCCTGCGAATGCTGCGCACCAAAACGCGAACCCGAGCCGTTCGCCGTGCGTATGACCAGTGGGAGCGAAATCTGCCCGTTAGTCATATAACGCGACTTCGCGATCTCGTTGGCTACGATGTCCCAGCACACCGCGAGAAAATCCGAAAACATGATTTCGGCGATCGGCCGCAGACCCGTCATCGCAGCACCCATTGCGGCACCCAGTATCGCCTGCTCTGAAATCGGGCAATCGCGCACGCGCTTGGGTCCGAACTTCTCCAGCAGGCCAACGGTCGCTTTGAACACGCCGCCCGCTGCCGCCACGTCTTCGCCGAGGAACACGACGCGTTCGTCGCGCGCCATTTCCTGCGCAATGCCGGCGGCGACCGCGTCGCGATAAGTCAGTTCCGCCATGCTGCGCCCCCGTCGGCCCACACGTTCTTTTCGATATCTTCGATCAACGGCAGCGGCGATGCTTTCGCCGTTGCGGTTGCCGCATCCACTTTGCCCATTGCAGCTGCTTCCATGTCTTTCAGAGTTGGTTCGTTGAAACCGTTTTGCAGCAGCCTCTCGCGATACGTAACCACCGGATCGCGCAACAACCACTTTTCGAGTTCGCCCTCAGGCCGGTACTTGGCGGGATCGGCACGCGAATGGCCGCTGTGACGATAGGTCATCGCTTCGATCAGCGAAGGTCCGCCGCCCGCCCGCGCCTTTGCCAGCGCTTCGGATGCGATCTTGTACACCGCGTCGGCGTCGTTGCCATCCACCACGATGGAAGGCAGGCCGTAGGCCGACGCGCGGTCGGCGGCAGGATGCTCCACCGCGGTCACGTCGGCAATCGGCGTGTATTCCATGTAAAGATTGTTCTCGCACACGAAAATCACCGGCAATTTCCACACCGCGGAGAAATTGAGCGCTTCGTGAAATGCGCCGATGTTGGTCGTACCGTCACCGAAGAAGCAGACCGCGACCTGTTCGGTGCCGCG
>JAIOOZ010000501.1 GCA_021414185.1 Betaproteobacteria bacterium | reverse complement strand
CGGCGTCGAGATTGCTTATTACATCGACGATTTCACCGATCCGTGGAAACCGGCTAGGCCGCTGCTGATGCTGCATCCGGCGATGAGCAGCTCGCGGCGTTATTTTTCGATGGTGCCCCAGCTTGCGCGCCATTTTCGCGTAATACGTGTCGATACGCGCGGCCACGGCGCTTCGCAAATTCCGCCGGCGGATTCGCCGCTCAACAAAGAAGTGCTCACGCGCGACGTGTGCGAACTCCTTGACCATCTCAAACTCGACAAGGTGGACATCCTGGCGGCGTCTGCCGGTGGTTACGTCGGCCAGCAACTCGCCATTCACCATTCGGCCCGGGTCAAAAGCCTGATCCTGTTTTGCTCGACGCCGGGTTTCAAAGGTGAGCAGGGCAAACGCTGGCTGCGCGATGCGGCCAAGCGCGGTATGCGCGCCGTGTTTGGCGAAACCATCAACGACCGTTTGCCGGTAGGGGTGGCGGACCAGCGCCTGATCGACTGGGTGCTCGACGAAATCTGCAAAAACGACCTCGATTTCATCAGCCGTTTCGTCGGTTACTGGACCGATACCGATTTCATGGACGAGATCAGTGCCATCAAGTGCCGAACATTGATCGTGGGTCCCGGTGCAGAGCCGATAGGCTCGGTATCGCTGTATCCGGAAATGATCAAACGCATCAAAGGCGCCGAACTCATTATTTACGAGAACGAGCGCCACAATATTTATGACTACCTGCCTGACCGCTGCGTCGCCGACGTGCTGAAGTTTCACTCGGTGAAATAATCGGGGAGAATAAACATGTACAAACCATTTCCGGTCATCAGCATCGAAGGCGATGCGCACGAGTGCGGCGAGCAGCATGGTGCGCAAGCGGCCGACCGCGTCGCCAAGACCATAGAATTTTACCTGCCGTCGTTCGTCAGTCAGGCGAAACTCACGCTGGATGAAGTGCGTGAACGGGCCCGCGGTTACGGCGCGCAGATCGAGGCGATAGACGCCGACATCATGGAGGAACTCAAAGGGATTGCCGCCGGCGCGAAACAAAAACTGGAAGACGTCATCGCCGTCAACTGCCGTACCGAAATCCTCTACGGCAGCCTGGGCGGCACCAAACCAGCGACTGAATGCACAACTGTTGTCGCGCTGCCCGAAGCGACCAGGGACGGCAATATCCTGATCGGCAAGAACTGGGACTGGCGCAACCAGACCGTCGAATCGGTCGTCGTGCTGCGCATCCGCCAGCGCAACAAGCCGGCGCTCGTGTTGATTGTGGAAGCCGGCATGGTCGGCCGCGACGGTTTCAACGAACATGGCGTGCTGGTATGCGGCAACCTGCTGGTGTCGAATGACGACCGCGGCAAAGTCGGTGTGCCCATCCCGATACTGCGCCGGCGCATTTTGCATTCGCGCCATTACTACGAAGCCATCGATTCGCTGGTGCGCGCGCCGCGCGGGGCATCTGGCAATTACGTCATCGCCCATAGGGACGGGATGGCGATCGACTTCGAAACGACGCCCGACAATGTATTCGTCGTTTATCCGGAACGTGGCCTGCTGACGCACGCCAATCATTTTCAATCGGTCGTTGCGCAGACGACTGGTGTGTCCAAGTACTACACGGGCGACACGCTGTACCGCGACTTCCGCGCGCGCCAGTTGCTCGAGCCGAAAATTGGCAAGATCACTATCGACGACATCAAGGCCGTGCTGCGCGACGAATTCGGCGCGCCGCGCGCGATCTGCCGCACGCCGCACGAATACCCGGGTCACGAACCGACCATGACCATCGCCTCGCTGATTTTCGATTTGAAGCACGACGTGATGCACGTCGCCGCCGGACAACCCACGCAGTCGGAGTACCAGGCCGTCAAACTGCCCGACGCACCCACTTTGAAAGTTGCCAATGCCCGCTAAATCAGAACTCGGCCGTTTGCCTGCAGTCGACGAAAGCACCAATCCCGAAGCGGCGGCGGTATTCGCTGAAATCAAGAGGACGCGCGGCAATGTGTCGCATGTGCTGCGCAGTCTTGCCCATGCGCCGCAAGGGTTGCGGGCGTTCGCCGGGTACGGCGAGTATGTGCGCTATCGCACGACGCTTAGCGGCAGGGTACGGGAATTGACGATATTGGCACTGGCCTGCGGCAATCAGTATGCGTGGACCCATCACGCGCCGTTCGCAATGAAGGAAGGCGTAACGCAGGCCGAACTCGACGAACTCAATGCAGGAAAACTGGCAAAGACGCTGAGCACGTCAGAGTGCGCGGCAATCGCCTATGCGCGCGAATTCGCACAGGGCGGTAATGTCAGTGATGCGACATTTGCGCAGTTGCGCAAAGAGTTCGGTGAGCGCGGTGTTACGGACGTTACCCTGTTGTGCGGATATTTCATTGCGCTGGCGTCTGTGATCAACGCACTGCGCGTGGAGCTGGAATCCGACCGCACGCCGATGATGAAACCGGTGAGCTAGCAGTTCCTTGAGAGAAAAAATCGCGTTTGTCGGTGCCGGCGCGGTCGGCGGTTACACCGGCGGTCACCTGGCGCGCGCCGGCCATGATGTGACACTGATCGATCCCTGGCCCGAGCACGTCGCGCAAATCAAAAGCCGCGGCCTGCATCTGGGCGGCACCCAGGGCGAATACGATGTGCAGGTCAAAGCGCTGCACATTGCCGAAGTGCAAAGTCTCCCGCCTGCCGCAATCGACATCGCATTCATCTGCATGAAATTGTACGACACCGCGTGGGCGACCGCGTTGATCATGCCTTATCTCTCTCCCGGCGGCATCGTCGTGACCATGCAGAACGGGCTGGTCGAAGAAGAAGTCGCGCGCATCGCGGGGTGGGGCAGAACGCTGGGTTGCATCGCAAGCACGATCAGCGTCGAAGCCGTAGCGCCCGGCCGCATCGTGCGCACGCAAATGCCCGGCGGCGATGCTTATACGGTGTTCCGCGTCGGCGAACTCAACGGCCTGCTGACAACGCGCGCGCAACGCATCGCGGAGATGCTGCGCGCAGTGGACAGCGCCAAGGTGACTGCCAATCTGTGGGGCGAGCGCTGGTCCAAGCTCACCGCCAATACGATGACCACCGGATTGTCGGGAGCGTCGGGGCTGGATTTGAATCAGGTTGTCGAGTACGAACCTGCGCGGCGTTTGCAATTACGTCTTGCAGCGGAGGCTATACGCGTTGGCAGGGCATCGGGATTCACGCTTGAATCAGTCCGCGGCCTTGATCCTGAAAAATGGCTTCAAGCAGCGGAAGGCGATGCGGCAACGTTTGCCGAAGTCGAGCATCACATGCTGGAGGGCTTGCGGCTGCGGCCCGAAGGCGGGCGCTCGGGCACTGCCCAGGATATCGCCAAGCGCCGCCGCACCGAAGTCGACTTCATGAACGGTTACGTGGCGGC
>JAIOOZ010000500.1 GCA_021414185.1 Betaproteobacteria bacterium | reverse complement strand
CTTTCGCGTGCATCGGTCTGGTGTTGTGTTGCGCTGCAACCGCATGGGCGGCGGAAGACATACGCCTGGCGACGACGACTAGCACTGAGAACTCGGGGTTGCTGAAAGTCATCTTGCCGATGTTTGAAGCGAAGTACGGCGGCAAGGTGAGGGTGGTGTCGGTCGGCACGGGAGCGGCACTGAAGCTCGGCGAGAACGGTGACGCCGACGTGGTGCTGGTGCACGCGCGCGAACTCGAAGATAAATTCATGGCGGCGGGTTTCGGTTCGGTACGCAAAGATGTGATGTATAACGATTTCATCATTGTCGGTCCCGTCAGCGACCCGGGGGCAGGGGATGGGGCAGGTGTTGACGATGGCGGGGCAGCTCGGAGGTTATACTCTGACGGACCGTGCGACCTATGCAGCGTACAAGGACAAGACCGGGCTGGTCACACTGGTCGAGGGGGACCCAAAAATGTTCAATCCGTATGGCGTGATTGTGGTTAATCCGCGAAAGCACCCTGGCCTTAATACGCAGGGTGCGACGGCGTTCTCGAACTGGCTGACCTCCGCCGAAGGGCAAAAGGCGGTCGCCGATTTCAAGATTAATGGCGTCCAGATGTTTTTCCCGACCGCGCGATAAATGGAGTTCTTCGGCCCGACCGCCCATGCATTCGGGTTGCTGCTGAATGGCGATGCTGACCTGTGGCGCATCATATTCACGTCGCTGGGGTGCTCGCTGGTTGCGTTGCTGCTGATTTCTCCGCCGGCAATCACGCTCGGGTTTCTCATTGCGAAGGTCGATTTTCCCGGCCGCCGCGCGGTGGTCGTGCTGGTGCAGGCGTTGTTGTCTTTCCCCACGGTAGTCATCGGCCTCGTGATTTATATGTTGCTGTCGCGTCAGGGGCCGCTGGGATTCCTCAAGTTATTGTTCACGCCGGAAGCGATCATCCTCGGTTACATGGTGATTGCGTTTCCGGTGCTGGTTGTATTCACGCTGTCAGCAGTGCAGGGGGCCGACCCGCGTATTTACGAGACTGCACGCAGCCTTGGTGCGACCCGCTTGCGGGCAGCGTTGACCACGTTGTTCGAAGTGCGTTTCGGGGTCATGGCTGCCGTATTCAATGGATTCGGCCGGGTAGTGTCCGAGGTCGGTTGCGCGATCATGGTTGGCGGCAATATCGCCGGACTGACGCGCAACATTCCAACCGCGATTGCGCTGGAGACATCCAAAGGCGAGTTCGCGCAAGGTATCGCGCTGGGCTTCGTGTTGATTGCGGTCGCCATCGGCATCAATGTGGCACTTGCGTGGCTGCAGGGGCGGGGAGGGCTCGAATGAGTTCGCCCCTCTTCGCCGTGCAGGCGCTGGACAAACGCTTCGGGCAGCGCGTACTGTTTGAAGATGCGCGCCTCGAACTGGAAACCGGCAATGGTTACGTGCTGACCGGCCCGAACGGCAGCGGCAAGACGACTTTGCTGCGTATCGCGGCAGGCCTTGAGCAGGCGGATCGCGGCCGGTTGGGATTTCGGACTGAGGTCTCGGCGTTGCCGGCGTACCCGGAAGCGTGGCGCAAGGATATCGTTTACGTTCACCAGCAGCCTTATTTGTTTCACACCAGCATCGAAAAAAACCTCGAGTATGGTCTGGCGCGGCGCGGCACGCCGCCGGCCGAGCGCCAAACGCGCGTGCGCGACGCTTTGGAATGGGCAGGCCTGAGCGACCGGCGCGATGTGCCTCCGCACAAACTCTCCGGCGGCGAAAAACAGCGTGCAGCACTCGCGCGCGCGAGGGTGCTGAATCCGACACTGCTGCTGCTCGATGAGCCGACCGCCAATCTGGACGGTGTCGCGCGCAAACAGGTGCTCGATCTCGTTACCGCGTTGTGCATAGACAATCACACAGTCGTCGTTGCCAGCCACGATCCAGAAATTATCCGGCTGGCAATCCTGAACCGGCTCTGTCTCGCCGATCGCCGCGTCAAAACGGATGATTGACGCACCCGGCTGGTAAAATAACTGTCGATGAAGATATTCGGCATTGCGGGCTATTCCGGCTCCGGTAAAACCACGCTGATCGAGAAGCTGATCCCGGTGTTCACAACGCGCGGACTCAAGGTGTCGCTCATCAAGCACGCGCATCACAAGTTTGACGTCGATCAGCCGGGCAAGGATTCGTACCGCCACCGTCAGGCGGGGTGTAGCGAAGTGCTGATTTCATCAAGCCGGCGCTGGGTGCTGATTGATCGAGGGCTTCAAGCACGAACCGGTCCCCAAGCTTGAAGTTCATCGCGGTGTGGTGGACGAGCCGTGGTTGTTCCCGCAGGATCCCCATATCGTCGCCGTTGCGAGCGACGGGCGCGCCGATACGAAATTGCCGCAATTCAGCATCGACGACGTCGCGGCGATTGCCGGATTCATCACGCAGCACATCGCACTCTAGAGTTTCTTCATTTTCGACTGCGCTGGGTGCATACTATTCAAATGGTTACCGTAGTTTATTTTGCGCGCCTGCGCGAGGCGTTGGGAAAACCCTCGGAGCAACTTGCATTGCCCGCGGACGTGCGCGATCTGGCCGGTTTGCGGCGCTTGCTGATGAGCCGTGGCGGAGCGTGGTCGGACGAACTCGCGGACAGCAAACCGGTACGCGCAGCGGTCAACCAGGACATGGCGCATGGCGAAACGCCGGTCCGTGACGGCGATGAGATTGCGTTCTTTCCGCCTGTGACGGGAGGTTGAGATGACGGTCCGCGTGCAGGCCGAAGACTTCGATACCGGGCGCGAAATCGCGCTGTTGCGGCAGGATAACCCGCAGGTTGGCGCGGTCGCCGCTTTTGTCGGCGTGGTACGCGACATGAACGACGGCAGCGCAGTCGCCGGCATGACGCTCGAGCACTATCCCGGCATGACCGAAAAGGCCATCACCGAAATCATCGGGCAGGCGAAGGCGCGCTGGAAGATTTTCGATGTGCTGGTGGTGCATCGCATTGGTCAACTGAAGCCGCTCGACCAGATCGTGCTCGTTGTCGTCAGCAGTGCTCACCGCGGCGACGCTTTTGCGGCCTGCGAATTCGTCATGGATTATCTGAAGACGCAGGCGCCGTTCTGGAAAAAGGAACAAACGCCCGAAGGCGCGCGCTGGGTCTAGTCGCGCGCGAGCGACGACATCGCCGCCGAGCGCTGGCGGCGCGAAGGTTAGGGCGGCGTCTAGATGTCGAAGGCCGTCGCCAAGACGCGCATACGCATACTTCTGGGCGCGGCATTCGCAATCGGTCCCGGTAAAGCGGACTTGCTGCAGGCCATCGCGCAAACCGGCTCGATTTCCGCTGCGGCCCGCAGCATGGATATGTCGTACCGGCGCGCGTGGCTGCTGGTCGACACCATGAATCAATGCTTTCGGGAACCTGTGGTCGATACCGCAACCGGCGGCAAGGGTGGCGGCGGGGCGCGGATTACGCCGTTCGGCAAGAAGGTATTGCGCCGCTATCGTTTGATCGAGGCCCAGGCCGCCGCTGCCATCTCCGGCGACATCCGGCTCTTTGCGCGCGAATTTCTGCGCAAACGTTAATTTTTTCCGGAACAACGCATTGCCGCCGGCGCGCACCCGGTTGCGGGTAGCGTTATATTCTGTTAAACATAACGCTTGTCGGACTGCCTTGCGGGACTTGCGGCCGTGACCGGTACTGAAACGATCATTCTGGCGTGCGCGTTTTTTGTCATCGCCACGCTCTATACGACAGTTGGCCATGCCGGCGCCTCGGGTTATCTCGCGATCATGGCGATTGCCGGTCTTGCGCCGGAGGTCATGCGCCCGACGGCGCTGGCGCTTAACATTCTGGTTGCAACGATCACGGTGTGCCGGTTCCGGCGCGCGCGCTTCTTTGCATGGCATGGCCTGTGGCCGTTCCTGCTGGGTTCAGTGCCGCTCGCCGCTTTCGCAGGCTCCCTGCGCCTTGCGGCGGGGACTTACTATCTGCTGGTGGGTATCGTGCTGCTGCTCTCGGCCGCCCTGCTGGTGTGGCGCGTTTTCGGCAGCGGCTTTCGACGTGACGACGAAGGGCTCGCGGTCAACAAAATCATTGCGCTGCCGCTGGGTGCGTTGATCGGCATGCTGTCTGGACTCACCGGCACGGGCGGCGGCATATTCCTGAGCCCGCTCATGCTGCTGTTTGGGTGGGCCGGCCCGAAATCCGCTGCCGGCATTGCAGCGCCGTTCATCTTGGTAAATTCGGTTGCTGCGCTCATCGCTGGCTCCCTCACGGCGGGTTCTTTGCCTGCTGAAATTCCCTGGTTTGCCGCGGCGACAGTCATGGGCGCTCTCGCCGGAACCTGGTTGGGATTGAGCAAACTGTCTCAGCGCGGGTTGATTGTAACGCTCGCCGTAGTGATGTTGGTCGCGGCGGGCAAGCTGATCGCGATCGCCTGACTAGGACGTTGCCGGTCCCGGCGGGTTGCCTGCGGTATTTTGCGGCAGCGCGGTTTTGCGCGAGAGGCGCAGCGCCGAAGATAGCGCCAGCAGGCTGAACGCGATAGGGCCGTGGTAACTCGCATGCGCCATTTGCAGTTCCCAGCCAAAGCCTGCCAGCAGCAGAACTTCCAGCCACGTTGCCTTGCGGTTGAGGAGCAGGTAGCCCGCCGTGCACAGGGCGGCCACAAAGATGGCCCACGACCCGAGGAGGCTGACAAAAGATCCCACGCCGCCTACCCACGGGTCTACCCACATACGGTCCAGGAAGAAGCGAATGTTTTCCGCATCGGGGCCGGTCAATGCGCCCGAGTCGGTCAGCTCTTTCAATACGACCAGTTCACGCCCGAGCCCGATGCCGCCTATGCTGTCGAGGACGGTGTAGTAAGTCATGAAGACGACGGTCGCGATGCGTGCCGTCCACGCGAGCGGCTTGAAGCGCGCCCCGGTCTGGCCGGCGAATGAATCCGTGGCCATCAGCAAACCGAAAGAAACCACCACCACCAGCGGCGTTTGTATCATGTGCAGGAGGAACCACCACTCCGGACCGAAATAGGTGATCGCGTTGAAATAAGGGTCTCCCGGCTGCGGTTGCGAGAGAAAAGCGGTCATCCCGGGATTGAGCGTGAAATGCGCGGGATGAAAGAGCTCGATGGCCCCCAGCAGAATAGGCGCGAAGACCAGGCTGGCGATCGCAAAAGCGCGGTTGGATTGCTGTGTCATCTCGTTCTCCTGGTCACCATGCCGTTTCTTTGCGCGTTTGCCATTGGCGCCGAAGTGCGGCTATTTCGGGAAGAAAAACTGCGCGAGCGAGCGCTCGTCGGTGCGCGCCTGGTAGGCGATATTTTTCTTCATCGCCCACGTCACGATCTGGTGATGCAATGGA
The DNA here is from genome assembly GCA_021414185.1 of Betaproteobacteria bacterium. Taxonomy (GTDB): domain Bacteria; phylum Pseudomonadota; class Gammaproteobacteria; order Burkholderiales; family SG8-41; genus PALSA-1004. Next base: position 15,173 of record JAIOOZ010000500.1, on the reverse strand, counting down.
ATGATCGCGACATCCGCAGCGGCGGCGGCGCCGGCTTCGCGGGCGAGCGCCTCGCGTTTTTTGTCGTCCACGGTATCGAGCGCATCCTCGACGAGCTTGTCCACTTTCGGATTGGAGTAGCGCCCCCAGTTCCACGCGCCGGTGCCCTTGTCCACATTGGGTGTCATCAGCAGCGCGCGCAGCGCGAGATCAGCCGCATAAGATCCCCAGCCGAGCATGGCAAAACTGAATTGCTGGTCGCGGGCCTTCGACAAATAGACGTTGAACGGCATGGCTTCCACCGCGCACTTGATGCCTATGCGCGAGAGCATTTGCGCTACCGCCTGCGCGACCTGGTCATCGTTGATGTAGCGGTCGCTGGGCGCCGAAACCGTGAGGCCGAAGCCATTGGGGTAACCGGCTTCGGCCAGCAGCTTTTTCGCGCCATCGGGATCGAACGCTTCAATCTTGATGTCGGCCTGGTGACCGAAGATCTGCGGCGAGACCGAATTGGATGCCGGCACCGCGACATTCTCCATCGCGCGCTCGACCAGCGCCTTGCGGTTGATCGCCTTCGAGATCGCGCGCCGCACGCGCACGTCCATGAACGGGTTCTTGCCGAGCGGTTTGCCGTCGAGATCGGTGACCTGCGGCGGCTGCGCGCGGTACTGGTCCATATGAAAGAATATGGTGCGCCACGACACCGTTTGCTCCATGCGCACATTCGCGTTCGCGCGCATGCGCGCGATATCCGACGGCGGCACGTTTTCGATGACGTCGACGTCGCCGGACAGCAGTGCCGCGGTGCGCGCGGGGTCGTTGGACATCATGCGGAAGGTGACTTTGTCCCACGCCGGCTTCTTGTCCCAATATCCTTCGAATCGCGCGAGCTCGACGCGGTCGCCGCGCGCCCAACGCACGAATTTGTAGGGGCCGCTGCCGATCATCGCTTTGCCGCTGTCGAAATCCGCGGGTGTCGCGTTGAGAGCCGCCTTTTTCGATACGATCATGATCGAGTTGAGATCCTGCGGCATCGCGCCATACGGCGTCGCGGTCTTCAGCCGTATCGTATAAGGATCAACGATTTCCTTGGAGATGATGCGGCGGACGTAGACCGCGACCCCGCCGGGGCTGCCGGCAATGGCGAGAGGGCGCACCAGCGAATAGGCAACGTCATCGGCGGTGAGCTCGCTGCCGTCGTGAAATTTGACGCCCTTGCGCAGCTTGAATTCCCAGGTCGTGGGATTGACGGCGCGCCACGAGGTGGCGATGCCCGGGATGATGCGCGCGCGCTCATCAACGCGTGTGAGCGCATCGAACACGTTCCAGCCGACGGCGACATTGTGCTGTGTGGCGACGTAATGCGGATCGAGCGAGGTGACGTCGGCGCTGATTCCTATGGACAGGTCCGCGGCGGCGGCTGCGGCACACATAAAAATGCCGGCAAGGGCGCACGCGGAATGATGCAAGGCGAGGGCGATGCGATGTTTCATCAATGCTCCGATCGGGGGCCGTGAACGAATCCGGCACGGTGGAATTTTACTTGGAAAAGCCTGCCAATTGGACGGTTGCGGCAAGTTGAACGATGGCCACTTGACACCGTGACTATCGCCCGGTTAGCGCGCAACGCATCCAGTTATTAGAGTGCACTTCATGCTTCGCGTTCAGTAATCGCGGTCAGCACGGCCGCGAGGTCGGTGATGGGCGGCAGGCAGGTTACGCCCTGGCATACCCATGCCTTGAGGCCGCCGCCGGCGGGCTTGGTCAGCGCCGCCGGCAGCCCCTGAACTTCGGGCGGAATCGCCAGTGCGAGCACGTGCGGCAAATACTGTGCGTTGATGGCGCGTAGCCACGCCGGTGCATCGCCGCCGCCGCTCAGCACGACGAGGGTCGGCGGCGTCAATTGTTCGTCGAGCGCGATACCTAGAGTGCCGTGCGCGTTGGGCTGTTGCTCGAGCAGCGGCGCGAACGCCTGCACGGTGCGACGCGCGGCCTCGCTGTAACGCGGTTCGCCAAGCACGTGGCCCAGACGGTCGAGCGCCAGCGCCGCCACGCTGTTGCCTGAAGGGGTGTCGTTGCGCGGGCCGATTTTGGCGCGATGCATCAGTTGCTCGTGGTCGTGGCTGACGAAAAAGAACCCGCCGTGTTCGCGGTCTTCGAATTGCTCCAGCAGGACATCGGCCAGTGCGCGCGCCCATTCCAGGTCCGCGTTGCGAAAATCCGCCTGCATGAGTTCCAGCAGTGCATCGAGCAGAAACGCATAGTCGTCAAGATAGCCGTTGAGCGTCGCCTTGCCGTCCTTGTAGCTGACGAGCAGGCGGCCATCGCGCCACAGATTGGCGCGGATGAATTCGACCGTGCGGCGCGCCGAGTTAAGCCAAATGGGCTGGGCGAAAACGCGGGACGCGCGCACCATCCCCTTGACCATGAGAGCGTTCCAGGCCGTGAGGATTTTTTCATCGCGTGCGGGCCGCACTCGCCGTTCGCGCCGCGTCAGCAGTCTCGCGCGCGCCGAATCGAGCAGCGCGTTGGCGCGATCAAGGGGAATCGCCAGCCGCTGCGCGACTTGCGCGAGCGGTGTCGCCACCTGCAGATGCCAATGCTTGTCCTCGAAATTCGGCGGTGCATCCAGGCCGTAGTGCGGCGCGACCACGGCGTATTCTTCGGCGCTCAGCGCGGCTTTGACCTCCGCCGGGGTCCACACGTAGAACTTGCCTTCCTCGTGCTCGGAATCCGCATCCAGGGTCGAGTAATAGCCGCCTCCCTGCGCCTGCATCTCGCACATCACCCAAGTCGCCGTATCCGCCACCACGCGTGCATACAACGGCTGGGGATCAACCAGCCACATGTCGCTGTACAGGCGCAGCAGCGGGCCGTTGTCGTAAAGCATTTTCTCGAAATGCGGGATTACCCACTGCTGGTCGACGCAATAGCGGTAAAAGCCGCCGCCGAACTGGTCGTAAAGGCCGCGTTCGGCCATGCGGGTGAGAGTGAGCTTCACCATGTCCATGGCCTGGGTGTCGGCCAGTTCCGCGGCACGGCGCAGGCAGAACTCGATTTCGGCCGGATGCGGAAACTTGAGCGCTTCGGTGAGACCGCCATCGACCGGGTCGAACATCTGTTTTAACTTCGCAAGCGCGGTGTCCAGTGTCGCCGCGGTCAATTCGCCGTCGCCCGCCGCGGCGGGCTGGGTTTGGGCGAGTGCATCGCGCAAAGCCTGGCTGCGCTTTTCGATATCCTCGCGGCCATCGTGGTACGACGCGGCGATCTGCGGCAGCAGGTCCATCATGCCCGGTTTTTCCAGGCGCGGTGTTTTCGGGAAATAGGTGCCGGCAAAAAACGGCGTCTGGTCGGGCAGCAGAAACATGGTGAGCGGCCAACCGCCGCGGCGCGACGTGATGACGTTGTGCGCGGCCTGGTAGATCTGGTCGAGATCGGGGCGTTCCTCGCGGTCGACTTTGACGTTGATGAAAAGTTTGTTCATCAGCGCGGCGACTTCCGCGTCTTCGAACGATTCATGCGCCATTACGTGGCACCAGTGGCAGGCGGAGTAGCCGATGGAGAGCAGGATGGGTTTGTCCTGCTCGCGCGCGGCTTTCAGGGCTTCTTCGCCCCACGGATACCAGTCGACCGGATTGTCGGCGTGCTGTTTTAGGTACGGGCTCGTTTCCCGCGCGAGACGGTTGCTCATGTCGATCGTGAAAGCGTAAAAAACGAGTATAGCATCGCGTGCGGCGTTGAATACGCAGGGCGGGCGGGCTGTGTATGCGGTAATTCCCTGCTATGCTTGAGACTCGGAATCGTGATCTGGATCGAATGATGACCGCTTACGGGTTTCTCGCGGTTGGCATCGGCGGCGCCCTCGGCTGCTGGCTGCGCTGGCTGTTGGGCATCGGGCTCAACCCGCTGTTTTCCAACATGCTGCTCGGCACGTTGACGGCGAATCTCGCCGGCGGCTTCCTGATCGGCCTGGCGGTTGAATATTTCGTGCATCACGACAGCCTGTCACCGGAACTGCGCCAGTTCGTGATCGTCGGTTTTCTGGGGGGGCTGACGACGTTTTCGTCGTTCTCCGCGGAGGCGGTCGAGTTGCTGACAGATCGCGAACTCACCTGGGCATTTATCCTGGTGGCAACTCATCTCGCGGGATCGTTGATGATGACCTGGCTGGGCATACTCACCATGCGGTCGCTGCATGTTTGAAGCGGGCAGGTAGTTACGTGGCGGTGGCGGGGCGCGCGCGGTTGAAGATCTTGCGCGCCGCGACGATACATTCACTGGCGGTAATACCTATCTGCCCTTGTTCGGTTGCCAGCGCATCGCCGGCCACGCCATGCAAATGCACGGCCGCAAGCAATGCGGTGCACGCATCCGCGCCTTGCGCCAACAAGGCCGCGATGAGGCCGGTCAACACGTCGCCCATGCCCGCGCTGGCCATGCCCGGATTTCCGCTCGTATTGATAAACCACTTTCCATCCGGCATCGCGCATACGCTGCCGGCGCCTTTGAGCACGACTGCGCTATGGTACCGCGCGGCAATTTCGACCGCGGTGGCGATGCGGTCGGACTGAATTTCCGCGGTGCTGCGTGCCAACAGGCGCGCCGCTTCGGCCGGATGCGGAGTCAGCACGGCAGGCGCCGACCGTTGGTTGATGAGTTGCTGCAATCCCGCGTCGGCAGCGAGCAGGTTCAATGCATCGGCATCCAAAACCACCGGTTCTTTGCTTTGCAGTGTCGCGGTCACCAACTGATGCGCCTCCGGCGACTGGCCGAGGCCGGGGCCGATGGCCAGGCAGTTCAGGTGCTCCAGCCGCAGGATCTCGTGCGCGGGCCGCAGCATCAGCTCGGGTTGCGCGGGATCGTAGCCGGGGCCATCCGCAGCGAGGAGTCCGAGATATACGCGGCCCGCGCCCAATTGCAGCGCCGCGCGGCCGGCCAGCAACGCCGCACCCACCATGCCGGGCGCGCCGCCGATAATGCCCACGCTGCCGTAATCGCCTTTGTGGCTGCTGGCGCGGCGGGCGGGCAGGGCCGACTGCAGGATTTCAGCGCCGATGATGGCGCCGCGCCCGGCTGCCACCGGTGCAGCGAGATCGAGCGTGCACAAATGGATTTCACCGCAGTGATCGGGCCCTTGCAGTGTCAGCAGGCCCGGTTTCAGGCCGATGAACGTCGCCGTGTGGTCGGCGCGAATCGCGCAGCCGCGCACGCGACCGGTGTCCGAGTCGAGCCCGCTTGGCACGTCGAGCGCGAGCACTGGAACGCCCAGCCGGTTGACAGCCGCGACGAGTTCGGCGTATTTGCCGTCCAGATCGCGTTTGAGGCCGATGCCGAACAGGCCATCGATGGCCAGGTCCCAGCGTACATTCGCGGGAATGCGTTCAAGCGTACTGCCTCCGCATTCCCGCCACGCGGCGAGCGCGGCTTTCGCATCAGCGGCCAGCGCGGACGCGTCGCCGGCGAACACGACGTCCACCTTGAACCACCACGCTTTGAGGTGGCGCGCGACCACAAAAGCATCGCCGCCATTGTTGCCGGGTCCGGCGACTATCAGCACGCCGCGTCCACGGTCGGTAGCTACGTCGCGTGCGATTTGCGCGGCGGCGAGACCGGCGCGTTCCATCAGCGCGGGCGCCGGCGATGTTTTGAGCGCCGCTGCCTCGATGTCGCGTATTTCTGCGGTGCGATACACCGGCAATTGCCTATGCGAATGAAAAGTCATGGTCGCGGGACGTATGGTGAACCCCGATTATCTTCCGTTTTCGCACGCGAGTCTGCGGCAGCAGCCGGTTTCGGGTAAAATCCGGTTTTACGGATATCGCGCTGACTTCATGCCGCAAATTCTCAGCCTGCGCGGGCGCAACGCCCTCTCCGAATTCCGGTCACGCAAGCTAGCCGCCGCTCTTCAGCAAGCCCGCCTCAAATTATCCGCTCTCAGCGCCGAATACTGGCATTTTGTCGCCGTGTCGCGCGCGCTCACCGGCGAAGAAAGCGCAGTTCTCGGACGCATACTGACTTACGGGCCCGCCGCCGGCGTAGTGCCCGAAGCCGGCCACATGCAGTTGGTCGTGCCGCGCCTGGGCACCATTTCGCCCTGGTCATCCAAAGCCACCGATATCGCGCGGCAGTGCGGACTGACGGCAGTCGAGCGCATAGAGCGCGGCACCGCGTACTACGCCAGCAAGGCTGACGGCAGCCGGCTATCGGCAGGCGAAATCGCGTTGTTGTTGCCGCTGATTCATGACCGCATGACGGAGACCGTGCTGGGCGCGTTCGATGAAGCAGGGCAGTTGTTCCATCATTACGAGCCGCAGCCGCTTGGTTCCGTCGATATCCTGGCTGGCGGCATGGCGGCTTTGCAGACCGCCAACCGCGAAATGGGCCTGGCGCTTTCCGACGACGAAGTCGAATACCTGTGGCAAAACTTCAAACGGTTGAAGCGTAATCCCACCGACGTCGAGCTCATGATGTTCGCGCAGGCGAATTCCGAGCATTGCCGCCACAAGATTTTCAACGCCGACTGGGTGGTAGACGGCAAGCCGCAGGCGAAGTCGCTGTTCGCCATGATTCGCAATACGCACGAACGGCATCCGCGCGGCACCGTCGTTGCTTACTCCGACAATTCGTCGATCATCGAAGGCGCGCACGTGCGGCGCTTCTTTCCGGCGGCTGACGGCGCTTATCGCTACGTCGAAGACGATGCGCATATCCTGATGAAAGTCGAAACCCACAACCATCCGACCGCGATCTCGCCGTTTCCCGGCGCGGCGACCGGCGCGGGCGGCGAAATACGCGACGAAGGCGCCACCGGGCGCGGCGCCAAGCCGAAAGCGGGCTTGACTGGTTTCAGCGTATCGAACCTGCAGATTCCGGATTTTGTCCAGGCGTGGGAGAGCAATCCTTACGGGCGCCCGGGACGCATATCGTCAGCGCTGCAGATCATGCTCGACGGGCCGATCGGGGGCGCTGCGTTCAACAATGAATTCGGACGGCCGAACCTGTGCGGTTATTTCCGCACGTTCGAGCAGGAGGTCGGCGGCGAGATGCGCGGCTACCACAAGCCGATCATGATTGCGGGCGGCCTCGGCAACATTTCCGCGCAGCATTCGCACAAGCGCGGCCTGGATGCCGGCGCGTTGCTGATCCAGATTGGCGGACCGGGCATGCTGATCGGATTGGGCGGCGGGGCTGCATCGAGCATGCAGACCGGCGCCAACATCGAAAACCTTGATTTCGATTCGGTGCAGCGTGGCAATGCGGAAATCCAGCGTCGCGCACAGGAGGTGATAGACCGCTGCTGGGAACTGGGTGCAGGTAATCCGATCTTGTCCATACACGACGTCGGCGCCGGTGGGTTGTCGAACGCTTTGCCTGAGCTTGTGCACGGTGCCGAACGCGGCGGGCTGTTCGATTTGCGCACCATCCCGAGCGAAGAGCCCGGCATGTCGCCGCTGCAGATCTGGTGCAACGAATCCCAGGAGCGCTACGTGCTCGCGATTGCGCCCGCGGATCTCGACCGTTTCAAGGCGATCTGCGCGCGCGAGCGCTGTCCGTGTGCAGTGGTCGGCACGGCCACAGCGGATGACAAGCTGGTCGTCGGCGATCCCGCATTCAAAAACGCGCCGGTCGACATGGAGCTTTCGGTGTTGCTGGGCAAGCCGCCCAAAATGTTGCGCGAAGTTGCGCACCGCGCGCCGCGCCCGCAGCCGTTCGACACCTCGAAAATCGATTTAGGCGAAGCCTGCCTGCGCGTGCTGCGCCTGCCTTCCGTCGCCGACAAAACTTTCCTGATTTCAATCGGCGACCGCACGGTAGGCGGCATGACCGCGCGCGATCAGATGGTGGGGCCGTGGCAGGTGCCGGTCGCCGATGTCGCGGTAACGCTGGCGGGGTTCTTTGAGCACGGCGGCGAAGCGATGGCGATGGGCGAACGCACCCAGCTCGCGCTTATGGATGGGCCGGCCTCGGGACGCATGGCGGTCGGCGAGGCGATCACCAATATTGCGGCGGCACCGATTGCCGCCATCGGCGATATCAAGCTGTCCGCGAACTGGATGGCGGCGGCGGGGCATCCCGGCGAAGATGCCGCGCTCTACGACACCGTGCGCGCGGTCGGCATGGAACTGTGTCCAGAACTCGGCATCAGCATCCCGGTCGGCAAGGATTCGATGTCGATGAAGACGACGTGGAGCGACGGCAGCGTGGCAAAACAAGTGACCGCGCCGCTATCGCTGATCGTGTCGGCGTTCGCGCGCGTGACCGATGCGCGCAAAACGTTGACGCCGCAATTGCGCCTGGATTGCGGCAATACCGTGCTGGTGCTGCTGGACCTCGGCATGGGAAAGAACCGGCTCGGCGCATCGGCGCTGGCGCAGGTTTACGGCTGCATAGGCAACGTCGCGCCGGATCTGGATGAGCCGCTGCAGCTCGCAAAATGGTTTGAGGTCGTGCAGGGGCTGAACGCAGCGGGGCGTATTCTCGCTTATCACGACCGTTCCGACGGCGGGTTGTTCGTAACCCTGTGCGAAATGGCGTTCGCGGCGCGCGCCGGACTGGATATCTCACTGGCCAAGGGTGACGCCATCGCCCGGCTCTTCAACGAGGAATTGGGCGCGGTATTGCAGGTGCGCGAGAGCGATCTGCCGGCTGTGCGCGACGCATTCAAAAACGCGGGATTGGCCGACGCGTATCTGGAGATAGGCAGGGTGGTGACGGGCGACCGTATCGGTATTGCCTGCGGTGGCACCGAAGTCTATAGCGCGCAGCGAGCGGATTTGCATCGCGTGTGGTCGCAGACGACGTTTCACATGCAAAGCCTACGCGACAATCCGCTGTGCGCGCAGCAGGAATACGATCGTCTGCTCGATGCGGGTGATCCCGGCATTTCGCCGCATCTCACGTTCGACCCGGCTGAAGACATCGCGGCGCCTTTCGTAAACAGAGCTCGGCCGCGCATCGCGATTTTGCGCGAGCAGGGCGTCAATGGTCAGATCGAAATGGGCGCGGCGTTCGACCGCGCCGGGTTCGACGCGTTCGACGTGCACATGAGCGACATCATCGCCGGCCGCGTCACGCTGGCGGATTTCAAGGGCTTTGCGGCCTGCGGAGGTTTTTCCTACGGTGACGTGCTGGGCGCGGGCGAGGGCTGGGCGAAGTCGATACTGTTCAATCCGCGCGCGCGCGACGAGTTCGCGGCGTTTTTCCAGCGCAACGACAGTTTCGCGCTGGGTGTCTGCAACGGCTGCCAGATGATGAGCAACCTGCACGAGATCATTCCCGGCAGCGACGCATGGCCGCATTTCGTGCGCAACAAGTCTGAACAGTTCGAAGCGCGTTTCGTGATGGCGGAGGTGATGGCATCACCGTCGCTGTTTTACGCGGGCATGGCGGGCAGCCGGCTGCCGATTGCGGTCGCGCACGGGGAGGGTTATACGGAATTCGCCAGCGACGAGCAACGCGGCAAGGCCATTGTTGCGCTGCGCTTTGTGGATAACCGGGGTGCGGCGACCGATAGCTATCCGTACAATCCAAATGGTGCGCCCGGCGGTATTACGGGCCTCACTACCGCTGATGGCAGGTTCACGATATTGATGCCGCACCCGGAGCGCGTGTTCCGCACCGTGCAGAACTCATGGCATCCATCAGGCTGGAAAGAAGACGGGCCGTGGTTGCGCATGTTCCGCAACGCGCGCAAATGGGTTGGATAATTCAGGATTCAGGATACGGAATTGCCAGGGGAGGCGTTATGCGGGCCACCGTTCAACTTGGGCTGGCGCTGACAGTTGCGTGTTGCGGGCACTTTGCAACGCAGGCTGCCGCTGCAAATGAGGCGACGGCAAAGAATCCTAATCCGCATTTCTCGCGGCTCGATATCAACAAGGACGGTTTTCTGTCGTACCAGGAAGCCAGGGCGGATAAGGAAGTGGCCGGGCGTTTCGCGCTGTCCGACGAAAACCGCGATGGCCGCCTGAGCGAAGACGAGTACCTCAAGCTGAAAGCCGTCCAGGCGCGCCAGCGCGGCGGCATCCACAACAGCGACGGTTTGATCACCAGCAAGGTAAAGCTCGCCCTGATGAGGGCGAAGGACCTGAAATCAGCCGAGGTTCACGTCGAAACCATAGCCGGGGTAGTGAGGCTCAAAGGGACAGTGGACACCGGGAAGCAGGCCGCGCGCGCCGTGCAGTTGGCAGGCCGTGTCCAGGGCGTCAAAAAGGTCGAGAGCAATCTGGTCGTGCGGCAATAAAATCGGCGCACCGCGGTGCGCCGTTTTTTTTCTACAAACCAAAGCTATTCGATCTTGGCCTTGCCGCGCAGATCGGTGAGCAGTTTGTCGATCTGCTGGCGCTGCAGGCCCTGTAGGATCTGCCCTTTGACTTCCTCGAGCGGCGGAAACTTCATCGCACGCTCATCGTCGAGCTTGATCACGTGCCAGCCGAACTGGGTCTGCACCGCGGTATCGGTCAGCTGGCCCTTCTTGAGTTTTTTCAGCGCATCGCTGAACGCCGGAACATAGCGTCCACCCGGCGCCCAGTCGAGATCACCGCCTTTGTCCTTGGAGCCCGGGTCTTCGGATTTTTGCGCGGCAATCTTTTCGAAACTGCCGCCTTTCTTGAGCTGGGCAATGATCTGCTTGGCTTCGTTTTCGTCCTTGACCAGGATGTGGCGCGCCTTGTATTCCTTGTCGCCGGCCTGCGACCTGGCGCGGTCGTATTCAGCCTTGACGGCATCGTCGCCAATCGCATTGCCCTTGATGAAATCCTGGATGTAGGCGTTGACCAGCGCTTCCTGCCGGTTCAATTCCATCTGGTTCACGAATTCGGGAGTCTTGTCGAGACCTTTTTTGACCGCTTCCTGGGTGAGAATTTCATTGCGGATGAGGACTTCGCGCACGCGGGAGCGCAGGTCCGGCGTGTCGGGCTGGCCCTGGGCCACATTGGTCTTGACGACGAAGTCGGCGCGGCTTTGCGGGATTTCCTTGCCGTTGACCTTGGCGACGGCGCTGGCGGATTGCGCGTGGCTTGTCGCGCCGGCAAACGACAATGCGACCACGATCACGGCAGCCGACGGAATAGTCAGTAATTTCATCATGATTTCCTTGGTTGAGTACTAAATTTCGTCAGGAGTATACGCCTTGATCGAGATCGCGTGAATCTCCCGCTCCAGCATTTCGCCCAGCGCAGCATGGATCATGCGATGGCGCGCCTGGCTTGATTTTCCCTCGAAAAGCGGCGAGACGATGATCAGTACGAAATGCCCGCCGCCACCTTTCGCGCCTGCGTGCCCGGCGTGTTTCTCGCTGTCGTCTATCAGCTCTACGCTGTCCGGCGAGAGCACCGCAAGTTTTTGCTCGATACGATCCAGCGTGTCTTTCATTTGGCCTGTCCGTCGTCCAGATGTTTGGCGAGCATCACTCCCTGCAACAGCACGAACACCAGCATCAGCCCCATGCCGCCGAACAATTTGAAGTTCACCCAGGTGTCGGTCGGGTAGTTGAACGCCACATAAAGATTGAGCACGCCCATCACCGCAAAAAATCCGGTCCAGCTGAAAAGCAGTTTGCGCCAGACCGCGGCGGGCAGTGTCATCTGTTTTTCCATCATTGCCTTGATCAGGTTCTTGCGGAAAGCGAATTCCGCGATCAGCAGCGTGGCGCCGAACAGCCAGTAGAGTACGGTCGGTTTCCACTTGATGAAGGTTTCATCGTGCAGCAGCAGGGTGGCGCCGCCGAAGACGGTGATGACGCCGAGACTCACCCACAGCATGTTGTCGATTTTGCGCTTGCGCAGCAACAGCCAGCCGATCTGGAGGAAGGTCGCCGCGATCGCCACCCCGGTGGCAATATAAATCCCGAAGAATTTGAAGGCGGCAAAAAACAGGATGACCGGAAAGAGGTCGAACAGAAATTTCATAGAGCGCAATTATCGGGTTTGGGCGCCGCGTTGTCCATGCAGGAATTCACCCGCGCGGCGGTGCACGGCTTATTTTTTGTCGAACCTGAGTGATGCCGAATTGATGCAATAGCGCAGCCCTGTCGGTTTTGGCCCGTCTTCGAAAACGTGGCCGAGATGCGCACCGCAGCGCTTGCACAGCGCTTCGGTGCGGCGCATGAAAAAGCCGTTGTCCTCTTCGGTGGCGACGTTGTCGTTAACCGCCGGCTGCCAGAAACTGGGCCAGCCGGTGCCGGAATCAAATTTGTGATCGGAGCGGAAGAGCTCGTTGTCGCAGCAGATACAGCGGTAGGTGCCCGCCTCGTGATTGTCCCAGTAGGCGCCCGTAAACGCGCGCTCGGTGCCTTTTTTGCGCGCGACTTCGAATTGCTCAGGTGTGAGCGCCGCTTTCCATTCTTGATCGGTCTTTTCGATTTTGTCTGACATGGCGTGCTCTTTCGCTGGAGTCGGGTTTGACCTGATTGCCCGCCGGGAGTTTCCTCGGCGAGCTGCAAATTTATCTTGTCATTTGGCGTAATCTTACCTGCGCAGGATTTAACATAGAAGCCGTACCGCGAAAAGTGCGGCATAACGGGAGTGGCGAATGACCCTGGCTTACTGGATGGTGCTGGCGGCGGCGATGCTGCCTTATATCGCTGTGGGTTTCGCCAAATGGCGGGCGGGTTACAACAACCATGCGCCGCGCGTGGGCATCGAGCAGTTGCCGCCCGCGAAACAGCGCGCCTACTGGGCACATCTGAATGCGTTCGAGGCATTCCCGCCATTCGCGGCGGCGGTCATCATTGCGCATCTCGCGCATGCGTCGCAACCGCTCGTCGATGGCCTGGCGATTGCCTTTGTCGTCGCGCGTGTCGCCCATCTGTTGCTGTATATCAAGGACGCTGCCGCCTTGCGTTCCATCGCGTGGACAGTGGGCATGGGCTGCGTGGTCGGCCTGTTCGTCGCCTCGGTTTGAAAATTGCCTGACAGGCTCCGCGGTATTGAGCGGCAGGTAGTGCGGTTCAGAGCACCTTGCCCGGGTTCATCAGGTTGTGCGGATCCAGCGCTTTTTTCACGATGCGCATTAGATCGAGTTCGGTAGCGCTTTTGTAGTGCGCCAGTTCATCGCGTTTCGATTGACCGATGCCATGTTCCGCGCTGATGCTGCCGCCGAACTGCTGCACGATGTCATGCACCAGGCGATTGACGTCGGTCATGGTGCGCGCGACCGTATCGCTGCGCTCGCGGCCGGGCACGAAAGCATTAAAATGCAGGTTGCCGTCGCCGAGGTGGCCGAAGCAGATGATGCGCACGCCGGGAAATCCTTTTTCAAGCGCTGCGCTGGCGGTCGTGATGAATTCCGGAATCTGGCTCACCGCCACCGCGATGTCGTGGCGGTAGACCAGGCCTTCGACCTTGGCGGCATCCGGTATCGATTCGCGCATGCGCCACAGTGCCTTGCCCTGCGCTTCGTTTTCGGCGATCACTGCGTCGGTGGCGAGGCCGCGCTCGATGCCGTCCGCCAGCGCCTGCTCGACGGTCGAACGCAATGCGCCGTCGTCCTGCGCATCGGTAAGCTCGGTCAGCACGTACCAGGGATAGGGCGCAGGCAGGGGATCGCGCGTGCCGGGAATGCGGCGCACCACCATCTCGAGGACATTGCGCGAAATGAGTTCGAACGCACTGATGCCTTCACCGCAATGCTCGCGCAGCAGCGCCAGCAGTTCGACCGCGCGCGCCGGGTCGGCGATGCCCGCAAACGCAGTCACATTGGCATGCGGCCGCGGGAACAGCTTCAGCACCGCCTGCGTAATAACGCCCAGCGTGCCTTCGGCGCCGATGAACAAATGTTTGAGATCGTAGCCGGTGTTGTCCTTGCGCAGTCCCTTCAGGCCGTTCCACACACTGCCATCGGGCAGCACGGCTTCAATCCCAAGCACGAGATCGCGCGTATTGCCATAGCGCAGGACGTTGATGCCGCCCGCGTTGGTCGAGATATTGCCGCCGATCACGCAACTGCCTTCGGCACCCAGGCTTAACGGGAACAGCCGGTCGACACCGGCTGCCGCCTGCTGGATATTGGCAAGTATGCAGCCAGCCTCGACAGTCATCGTATTGTTGAGTGCATTGACTTCGACGATCTTGTTCATGCGCCCCAGCGACATGACTACCGCGTTGCCTGCGGCGTCCGGCGTCGCCGCGCCGCACATGCCGGTGTTGCCGCCCTGCGGGACAACGGGCGTGCGCGTTTCGGCGCAGAGCTTGACCACCGCTGCGACTTCCGCCGTATTGGCGGGACGCACTACGGCAATCGCGCTGCCCTTGTAGAGATCGCGCCAATCGGCAAGGTACGGCGCCATGTCGGCGGCGTCGGTGACCAGGCCTTTCGCGCCGACGATGGCGGCGAGGCGCTGCTGCATATCGGTTGCAACTTGAGGTCGGGCGTTCATTGTTTCATTGTATATGAGGCGCAGCGTCAGCTGCCGGGGACCGCGTGGATTTCCGGAAAGAACAGGTCTTCCCACGACGCGGGTTTTTTCTTCGTCGAGCCTGCCTTGTCGGATGGGGCGAGTATAACAACCGCGATTTGCCGCCCGCAAGGCCGCGCCTGGTTGCCGATGTGGACGCACGATTCCCGAAAAGCCCATGCTATCATCGCGGCTCATCCGGATTTGTCCCACAGATATCCAGCGCGGCGCGGTTGGCCGCACGTATCGGCGAGAGGGAGCGCACCGTAGTGCCCAAGACAGCAGACATAATAGCCAGCGCACTGTACGAGGACGGCGTCAGGTACGCATTCGGCATCCCCGGCGGCGAAGTGCTCGAATTGCTCGAGGCTTTTCGCAAAGTCGGCATCAAATTCATCCTCACCAAGCAGGAACTGGGCGCCGGCATCATGGCCGATGCGACCTATCAGCTGACCGGCAAGCCCGGCGTACTGGTGGCTACTCTTGGCCCCGGCATCGCCAATACGACGACGGCGGTCGCGCAGGCATTGCTCGATCGTTCGGCCGTCATCGTGCTCACCGGCGAGATCGCCACCAGCCTGAAGTCGATTTACACCCACCAGCTGATCGATCAGGAGTCGCTGCTGCGCCCGCTCGTAAAATGGACGACGACCATAGCGTCGAAAAATGCATTCGACCAGGTGCGCAAGGGCATTGCGATCGCGCGCCAGGCGCTGCCCGGTCCGGTGCATTTCAACGTGCCGACCGATGTGGCTGGCATGGAGCAGGCCGAAGCGCGGCGCTTCGCGCCCGTCACGGT
>JAIOOZ010000499.1 GCA_021414185.1 Betaproteobacteria bacterium | reverse complement strand
ACCGGCCAGCTGCGCATAGGACGGGGTGGCGCGACTGACTCGGGTATGGTCTATTGCAGTCTTACTTCCAGCGTCGCGCGTACTGGCCCGCAAGTCACTGCCGCGTTCGGCCCCGGCAACCTCGACATCGGCGATGGCACGGCCACCAACTGCATGCGCGCTCTGGCGAAATCCGAAGCGTATTTTGCGCGTCCGGGCGATTTGTTCGGACGCGGCGACGGCAAGGCAGAGTATGGAAGCCTTTACAGCCCCTATTGGCAGGCACGGCTGTTGCCGAACAGTTTCGCGGAGCAGGCCGTGTCGCTGTTTTGGCAGGGCCTGAGTTTCGACGCCATCAAGTCGGCCTGGGACGGCAGTCCGTTCGAGAGTTGGGTGAATTAGAGCATGCATACGAAACCGCAGCCCCGCCGTATTTCAGCGCAGTCCGGTCAGGCGCTGGTCGAGTTTACGATCGCCGCTGCGACGGTGTTGCTGCCGCTGTTCCTGATCATTCCGCTGCTGGGCAAGTACTTCGACATGAAGGCGTCTGCGATCCAGGCTGCCCGCTATGCAGCGTGGGAGCGCACGGTGTGGTTTGGCAGTTCCGACTGGGCCGCCGGCGCAAAGGATGACCTGCAAATTCAGCGCGAAGTGCAGCAGCGTTTTTTCTCCGACACGGCGACGGCCAAACTGCAGAGTGCTCAAGGCAGCGCGACCGGCTGGGGCGGGCCGGCGGGCGTCAAGCCGCTGTGGCGTGATCGCGCCGGCAACCCGATGCTCGCCAGCTACGATTCGGACGTGACGCAGGCCGCGGCGCGCACCCAGACGCCGGGCACCATGGACGCCATCCTGACGCCGGTGGTCAACGTCGTCAACGTCGTCGACGCCATACTGGGTTCGAAATTCGAACTCGACATGAAAAGCCTTTACACTTCGACCGTCAACGTGCAGACCGTGGCGACGTTGCCGATCCGCAACGTCATGAGCAACACGTCGACTTCATCGGGCACGCCGGCGTTTCGCATGACCAATGTGCTGGTGGCCAACGGCTGGAGCGCCAACGGCCCCGATAATGTCAAGGCTCAGGTCGAGGGTCTGACCCCGACGTCGGTTTCGCAGCGCGACCCGCTCAAGACCATTCTGACTATTGCGCAATACATATTTACGGTGATCGCGCCTGAACTGATGCCGGATTGGCTCAAGTTCGGCGGAGAAATTCAACCCGATGTGGTGCCCGACGATCGTCTGAAGTAGCGGCGCCGCGTGGTGAGACAGGGCAGGGAGTGATGGGACGCATTTCGCATATACGCTGGTTGATGGCCGTGCTGCTGGCGGCAGTCTGCCCGTACGCTTTGGCCGACGAGCCGCGGCTGGACTGCGCACCGTTCCCGACGCCCGAATTCAAGCTGACATGGGTCGCCCCGGACATGCTCTACAACGGGCTGCCGATGCAGGTACGGCGCTTCGACAGCGGCGAAAACATGCAGGCCATACTTGCCTACTACCGGCGCGAATGGAAGGCAACCGAGAAACGACTCGGCGCCATTGAATACGAAGTGGGGGATTGGAAGGTGATCGCAGTGTTGCGCGAGCGCTGTTTTTATACGGTACAGGTCCAGCGCGCGGCCACCGGCAGCGGTGCGACCGGCTTGCTGGGCGTGAGCCAGTTGCAGGATCCGGGCCTGGCGCGCGACGCCGGCAAGGGTTTTCCGATGATGTCCGGCAGCAATGTCGTGAACGACATCAGTCATCGCGATCCCGGAAAACCCGGCCGCACGATCTTGCTGATGAATGCGTACTCGCCCGCCACAAACGCGGAATTCTACCGGCGCAATTTGGAGGGCGATGGATGGCGTGTTATCGCCGACCATGGCATGCGGATGCGCGGCGGCAACGGCGAGGCTTATACCCTGACATTGAAACGCGGGCTGAATGAAACCAGCATGACTATCTCGCGCAGCGGCGAGGGCAGCAGCGTATTGGTCAACATGATGGATAAACCCTAGGAATTATGCAGGTGAATGCCAACATTGGAATGCGCGCTGCGCAACGCTGCTGCCGGCAGCTTGGGCAGGCGTCGGCCGAATATACGATCGTGGTCGTTTTCGCCGCCATGGTGCTGCTGATTCCCGACGAGAATGGCGATGTCGCCATCGTCAAGCTTGCAAATGCGATGAAGACCTTTTATAACGGATTTGCCTACGCAGTTTCATTTTCAACCACCATTACCCCCTTCTGAGTAACCAATGCGAATTATTCGAATTCTGCTGTCGCGTATCAACCGTATGTGGTTGCTGCTGGGCGCTGCTATCCTGCTGGGGCTCGCCGCTACCTGGGTGACCCTGCAATATCTGAAGGTGCGAGAGCAGCGAATCGAAGCAGAGGTCAAGAAACGCGCGAGCGGCGGCAATACGGTGGACGTCATCGCGGTGGCGCGCAATCTGCCCAAGGGAACGGTGATCGGCGCCGACAACCTGGTCAAGCGCGAAATTCTCGAAGACCTGGTCTACGATGGGGAAACCGTGCCGTTGAGCGACTTCGACAAGGTTGACGGCCTCAAGTTGGCGCGCGCAGTCGAGGGCGGGCGGCCGTTGCGGCGCTCGGACCTGGACATCCGGGCCAAGGATTTCGCCGAAGCGCTGCCGCAGGGCACGCGCGCCATCACCATAGACGTCGACGAGATCAATTCGGTATCGCAGATGGTGCGGCCGGGCAACCTTGTCGACCTCATGCTGATCGTGCCGGATCCGAGTGATACGAATGGCGGGCAACAAATCGTCTCGTTGCTGCAGAAGGTCAAAGTGCTGGCGACCGGGCAGATCATTGCCCGCAGTGCGGACGCGAAAGGCACTCCGGCGCCCGGGCCGGGTGGCCCCGGCGGCAGTACGCCGCAGCGTTACAGCAATTTCACATTCGAAGTGACTCCCGAGGAGGCCGCGCGCATCGCGCTGGCGCAGCAACTCGGCAAGATCAGGGCGGTGCTGCGCAACGACGAAGATCAGCGCATGGATCCGCTCGCCAAGGTAAACAGCCAATCTTTGCTGCGGGGTTATACCCCCGGCGTTCCCGGCAAAAAAGGGCAGACGCAGGCGGAAGCTCTGCCGCCTACTGTCGAATTCATCATCGGCGGCAAGGGCGGCAGCGGGGTGGGTACCACAGTGAATGTCAACATGACTAATCCGCTGGGTGGCACTGCCCCGGGGGCTGCTGCACCCGCGGCAGGAGTTCCGGCTCCGGTAGGAACCGGACAGGTCAATATTCCCGGACTCGGCAACGTGCCGTTTACCGTCCCCCCTGCTGCGGGCATGAGCGGCAGCGGGTCTTACGGCGCTGAGCAGCGCCGCCCCTGATCGATAGGACTGGACCAACGAAATGATTACTCGTTTAAAGCTGCTTGCCGCCATTCTCTCCTTTTTCTGTCTGCTGCCATGCGTGCACGCCGCTGACGAGGTGGTGCCGATCAATCTATATGTCGGCGAGGTGCGGACCCTGCCGCTCTCCAAGATACAGCGCGTGGCAGTCGGCAACGGCAAGCTGATCACCGCGAATGTGCTCGAGAACGAATTGCTGCTGCTGGCGGAGGCGCCGGGGCGCACCAGTCTTTTTGTCTGGACTACGGACGGCAAGCAATCGATGTTCGACGTCAATGTCTCGGCGAGCGACGGCGCGAGCACCCAGAAGCGGCTCACCACGCTGCTCACCACGATGCCGGGCCTGACCGTGGAGCGCGCCGGCGACAGCGTCATCGTGACCGGCACTGCGACCAAGGCGAATTTGTCGCGCATCGATGCAATCGTGAAGCTTTTTCCGCAGACATTGAACCTGGTGCGCGAAGAAGAAGTCACGATGAAGCGCATGATCTACATGAAAGTGCAGATCGTCGAGATGAAGAAGTCGTTGAGCGAAAACATCGGCGTGGCGTGGGACCAGACGGCAAACGGACCGGCCGCCGGTTTTGCGGGCGACCTTGCCAACAATAACCTGTTCCGCATTCCGACGACGCCGCCGGCGAACTTCCCGTCGCCGTTGCCATTGACGGTGCAGTCGTTCCGCCCGTACCTGGGTATTACCACCGCGATCACATCGCGGATCAATCTCGCCGTCAACAACGGCGATGCCTACGTGCTGGCGACCCCGGAGCTGAGCACGCGCAGCGGCGGCGAAGCGAAGTTCCTCGCCGGCGGACAGATACCGCTGATTACGCCGGCAACCGCATTTGCCCCTGCGACCATCACTTACAAGGACTACGGCATCAAGCTTTCGATCAGCCCGGTTGCCGACGACAAGGGCAATGTCACGACATTGATCAAGACGGAGGTCAGCAGTATCGACAACTCGGTGGCGGTGCAAGGCAACCCCGGGTTCCTGACGCGCGCAACCGATTCCGAAGTCAACGTGCAGGCCGGGCAGACCATCGTCATTTCCGGCCTCGTCAACAGCGAATTGGCAAAAGACGTCACGCGGGTGCCGGGCCTGAGCAATATCCCCATACTGGGGGCGCTGTTCCGCTCGACCCAGTTCCGCAACAATCGCACCGATCTCGTGATTTTCGTCACCCCTATCGTGACCGATCCCTCGTCGACCCTCAATCGCGAGCGTCTTGAGAAGGCGCAGGACATGCAGGACAAGTTCCAGCGCCAGCTCGGTCCCAAGGGCATCGTCGACTAATCCATTTCCAGAGCCTTCCAGGGAGCAACATGTTTTCCGTTGAAGTCAAATCTCCGAAGGGCCAGCAGAACCGCGTCGATTGCCAGATCGACGCCTGCACGATAGGCAAGGCCGACGACAACCTGATTGTGGTACGCGGCTGGTCGGTGGGCAAGCGCCATGCGACCATCCATCGGCGCGCGGATGGTTACTTTGTCGAAGATCACGGCGCGCTGGGCGCGACTGAAGTCAACGGCAAGATCATCGACAAGCAGTACGGGCCCTTGCTGCCCGAGGATGTCATCCGCGTCGGCGATTACAACATCAAGGTCCTGGCCGACGCTGCGCCGCCGGCTGCCGCGCCCGCAGTGGAGATGCCAGCCGCGCCGGCGCCGGTTAAACAGGCGGCACCGCCGGTTTCCCCGCAGCCGCAAGCGAGCGCCCCCGCGCCAGCAGCTGCTCCGGCGCCGCCGCCTGCTGCGCACTCGGCACCCGCGCCGGCCTCGCCCCTGGTGGCCGCCATGAACGAAGCGCGCCGCAACCTGCACAGCAAGCTGATCAGCCAGATGGATTTGCGCCGCCTCGACGTGAGCCACATGGGCGAAGACGCGCTGCGCACCAGCACACAGGCGATGATTGCCGAGATCCTCGCGGCCGACCGTTCGTTGCCCGCTGAACTTGATCGCGCCAGGCTTGCCAAGGACGTGCTCGACGAAGTCGTGGGCCTGGGCCCGCTCGAGGACCTGCTTGCCGATGCGTCGGTCAGTGAAATCATGGTCAACCGCTTTGACGAAATCTACGTCGAACGCAAAGGCCAGCTCACCAAGTCGGACATCACTTTCAGCAACGACCAGGCAGTGTTGGGCGCCATCGAGCGCATCGTCGCGCCGATCGGGCGGCGCATCGACGAAAGCTCGCCTATGGTCGATGCCCGACTGAAAGACGGCTCGCGCGTCAACGCCGTCATTCCGCCGCTGGCCCTGAAGGGCTGCAACATTACTATCCGCAAATTTTCGAAAACGAAACTCGTCGACCAGGACATGATCAACTATAACTCCGTGACCGCGGAGATGATGAGTTTCCTCAAGATCGCGGTCGAGCAGGCAGCCAACATCGTGATTTCTGGCGGCACGGGTTCCGGCAAGACAACCCTGCTCAACGTGATGTCGAATTATATTCCCGACGACGAACGCATCGTCACGGTGGAGGATGCCGCCGAGTTGCAATTGAACAAGCCGCACCTGATTTCGCTCGAATCGCGGCCGCCAAATTCGGAAGGCAAGGGCGCCGTCAGCATCCGCGACCTCGTCAAGAACTGCCTGCGCATGCGGCCCGACCGCATCGTGGTCGGCGAGTGCCGCGGCGGCGAAGCGCTCGACATGCTGCAGGCGATGAATACCGGTCACGATGGTTCGCTGACCACGGCCCACGCCAACACGCCGCGCGATTGCATCGCGCGTCTGGAAGTCATGACGCTGATGTCCGGACTCGATTTGCCGCTGCGCGCGATCCGCGAGCAGATCGCGTCCGCGGTGCACATGATAGTGCAGCAAAGCCGTTTTCCCGACGGCAGCCGCAAGGTCACCCACATTACCGAGGTGACGGGCATGGAAGGAGACATCGTGCAGTTGCAGGACATTTTCCTGTTCAAGCAGGACGGTTACGACGCGAACGGCAAGGTCAAGGGCCGCTTCGTGGCCACCGGCAATATCCCGGATTTCTGCCAGGACCTCGCGGCGCGCGGCATCCCGGTCGATCTCGGCATCTTCCAGCCGCCGGAGCGCCGTTAATGGGGAGTCTGAGCCTCGTCGTTGCGGTAGTGCTGGTGGCGGCCATCGTCATCGGCGTGACGCTGATACAGATGGCGGAAGCGTTTCTCGCGCGCCAGAAAAAAAATATCGCGACCACGGCCAAGAGCGGCCTCGATGACATGTTCATCTTCGTCGATCCGACCAAGATTTTTTATTACAACGTGATCGCTCTGGTCTTCGTGCCGCTGGTCCTGTGGCTGCTGTTCGACATGGCCATCATCGCGATAGCCGCGGCCTTTGTCATCACTATCATGCCCAAGATCGTCGTCAAATATCTGCGCAAGCGCCGGCTCACCCAGTTTGAACGCCAGCTTCCCGATGCTTTGCTCATGATCTCCGGCGGCATGCGCGCGGGCGCCAGCCTGACGGTGGCGCTGGAGTCCATGGTCAAGGAGCAGAAGCCGCCGCTGTCGCAGGAGTTCGAGCTGATGCTGCGCGAGCAGCGCCTCGGCGTCGATTTCGACACTGCCCTGAAGAACATGGAGAAGCGCATGCCGCTGCAGGATTTCATCCTCGTGGTCGCGGGCATGCGCATCTCGCGCGAGGTCGGCGGCAATTTCGCCGAAATCCTCGAGACGCTGGCGGAGACGCTGCGGCGCAAGCACCAGATGGAAGGCAAGATCGACGCGCTGACGGCGCAGGGCCGGATGCAGGGCCTGATCATGACCTGCCTGCCGTTGTTTCTGCTGCTCGCGCTGACCAAGATGGAGCCTGAGGCGATGGCGCCCATGTATAACACTTTCTACGGGTGGGCGACACTCGCGGTAGTGGCAGGAATGGAAGTCATCGGCTATTTCGCCATCCAGAAAGTCGTCACGATAGACGTCTGATGAACGACCTTACTCTTGCATTGGTTATCGGCGGCCTCATCAGTGGCTGCGCGGTGTTTCTGTTCTACAGCCTGAGCAGCCTCAAGGCGGAAGTGCCGTCGGAAGACCGCGAGTACATGGATCCGCTGCCTTTCGCGCTGCGTCTGGTGTGGCCCATCGTGCGTTTCCTCGAATTCCACCTGTGCGCGTTTGTTCCCCCGGATGCGCTGGAACGCACCCATGAAAAACTGCAGTTGACGGGCGTGGGCTATTTGCTGAACGCCGAGCAGTTTTACGCGGTACGTATCCTGTCGGTGTTGGCGGCTTTCGGCCTCGCCTGGTTCGGTCTCGCCATGCTGCACAAGGAGTCGCTCAATACGCTGCTGTTCGCACTGGTCTTCGGTTATTTTTACCCGGAATTGTGGCTGCGCGACGTGCGCGCCCGCCGCTACAAGGCGGTGCAAAGAGCGTTGCCGGTGTATCTTGATTTCATCACTATGGCGGTCGAAGCCGGCCTTAACCTGACCGGTGCCATCAATCAGGCCATGGACAAGGGCCCGCCGGGGGCCCTGCGTCATGAGTTTTTCATGGTGGTGCGCGATCTGCGTTCCGGGTTGCCGCGCGCGGACGCCTTGCGCCGGATGGAAAAACGGCTGGCCATGGCGGAGATTACGAGCTTTGTCGGCACCGTCATCCAGGCCGAAAAAATGGGCGCGTCGCTGGGAGCAGCGTTGCGCTCGCAGGCCGAACAGCGCCGCTCGGAGCGCTTCCAGCGCGCTGAAAAACAGGCGATGGAAGCGCCGGTGAAATTGATCGGCCCGCTGATGATGTTCATTTTTCCGGTGACCTTCATCGTGCTCGGATTTCCTATCGTCATGAAATTCATGAAATCGGGGATGTTTTGAAACTGGGTGCGGTCTACGCGGGCGAAGGGCGCTGCGTGGCGCCCAGGGTGTGGCGCGCAACCACTATGTGGGAGCGCATGCGCGGACTGCTGGGGCGGCCGCCGCTGGTGCCCGGCGAAGGAATGCTGATCGACGAGTGCGGAATGGTGCATACGTTCGGTATGCGTTACCAGCTCGATCTGGCGTTTTTGGACCCGCGTGGGTGCGTGTGCAAGCTCGTTCACGGCCTGCGTCCGGCACGCTGTGCTGGTACCTTCGGGGCGCGTTCGACACTGGAGCTGACACCGGGGACACTGGCGCAGGCCGGTCTCAAGGTCGGCGATCAGCTGCGATGGCAAGAGCAGGCGGCGTGAGCATTCGCAATTGCGCCACCGTTGCAGTATGGTGCGCCGCGCTGGCCGGTTGTGCGGTGATTGACAATAGCGGCGGCGCCAACGATCTGTTGAGAATTCAGCGCGAGGCGCAGGCCGCGTTTGACAGCGGTGAGGATGCGCGGGCGGAAACGCTTTTTAAAGCGCTGGCGCGCGCGGTGCCGAATGATGCCGAGACGTGGCTGCGGTTGGGCAATCTTTACGCGCGCACCAATAATCCCGAGCAGGCGGTGGATGCGTACATGAAGTCGCTGTCGTTGAACAGCAGCGACTCGCGCGCGTGGAACAACCTGGGTATCGTGCGCCTGCGCCAGTCGTGGGCGGCGCTGATACGCGCCAACAGCCTGTCCGACCCCAAGGACCCCGCATTCGCGACCAGCAGCGAGATCGTCAAGGTGCTGGAGACGCTGCCGTCTATCGCCGACCTCAAGGCGGCGAAGCCGCTGGTCGGCGCGGCGGGAGCGGGCGTGGGAGGGAAGAAGTGATCGCCGGCCGTCGCCACTATCGCTTCGCCACGCATCGCGGCCAGGCAATGATCGAATACCTGATCATTTTTCCCGCGCTGCTGCTGCTGGTGCTGGGCGCAATACAGTTCGCGCTGATTTACCAGGCCAAGTTCACGCTCAACTACGCGACCTTCATGGCGGCGCGGCAGGGCGCGCTGAAAAACGCCAAGCTGACTTCCATCAAGGATAGCCTGGCCGGTGGCATGACGCCGCTTTTCATGCGTGCCGGCACCACGCCTGATCTCGCCGACCTGGCGAAGGCGCGCCTCATCGCGACCATCGAGGTGTTCAATCCGCTCACGTCCACTGTCGAGATCATCAGTCCTACGCAGGCGGCATATGACGTGATGAACGACGGCACCGCGATGCCTAACGACAACCTGATGTACCGCAGCGGCAGCGGCGATGGCATGTCGATCCAGGATGCCAATCTGCTGAAAGTGCGCGTGACATATTGCGTGAGGCTGATGGTGCCTTTCGTCAACCGCGTGATCTATTCGATTTCGAACGGCATTGCGGGCGTGAAGAACCTCACCAATGAGTATTTCTGGATAAATACGCCGACGGTGGACACATCGCGGCCGTGCACCACGATTTCGGAAATGTACGCAGGTGTCCGGCAGGAAATCAGCAGTATCTCGAGCGGGCTGCCCGCCGGAGTCAGCATCGTCGACAGCGCGGCCAGTTCCATCATCAGCACCCTGCCGTCGAGCTTTCCCACTACGATACCGGGCCTCAACTGGGATGTCGGCGGCATGCGCATACCTATCACCGCTGAGGCCATCGTGCGCATGCAAAGCCCCGCCGCGCGCGATTCGTTGCCACCCTGAGTTTCGCGCGTACCTGCCGCGGCGTGCGGCACCAATCGAAAATCAACTCAAGCGGGAAAGCGCGGAGCGCAGTTGCGCTCAGCGCAGGTCTTTAGCGGCGCGGCGTGCCCGGGCCGTTCGCCCGGCCTTCACTGTAAAGATTGACGCCGTCGCCCTGCACCGCAAGCACGGGTGCCGGAGCGCTGCGGGTGTTTGGCGCACCGCTGCCGATTTGTGCGGCAGTTTGCGGCGTGACTGGCGGAGTTACCGGCGGTTTGGCGGCGGGCGGAGCGAGCGCGATTCCGGTGGGAATGACCGTGTTGCTGCCGGTATTGCCCGCTGCCGGCGCCGCTGGTCCGACACCGGCCGGTGGTTTCGTGGCTGCGCTCGCAGTGGTGACGGCAGGTTTTGTTGCTGCGGGTTTCGCACCGCCGCCGCCAATGGCGACGCAGGGCCCTGCCGCGCCGCCGGGCGTGTTTGATGCCGCGGCGGAAGTTCCGGGAGGGCAGTTGACCGTGGCCTGAGTCGAAGATTCGCTGGTGCCGCCAGTCGCTGTGCCGGTTGTAGTGGTCGTGCCGCCGGTAGATGCAGTCGATGTGCCACCAGTGCCGCCGGTCGTTGAGCCGCCGGGATCGGTCGAACCGGTAGTTGTCCCGCCCGTCGATCCTGTCGTGCCGCCAGTTGAGCCCGTCGATGCGGTTGATGTGCCACCCGTGCTGCCGGTCGTTGAGCCGCCGGGATCGGTTGAACCGGTAGTGGTGCCACCCGTCGATCCGGTCGAACCCGTTGATGCCGTCGATGTACCCGTGCCGGTGCCACCGGTTGTCGAACCGCCAGGATCGGTTGAGCCGGTTGGTGTGCCGCCGGTCGGGCCAGATGGCGTGCCACCGGACGTACCGGGCCCCGAGGCAACAGGGCCGGTAGGCGTGCCGGGATCTCCGGGAGTGCTGCCCGGCGGAGTGCCACCTGGCGGAGTCGTACCCGGATCGCCTGCAACAGGACCAGTCGGCGTGCCGGGATCTCCGGGAGTACCGCCCGGCGGAGTGCCACCCGGAGGAGTCGTACCCGGATCGCCTGCAACAGGACCAGTCGGCGTGCCGGGATCTCCGGGAGTACCGCCCGGCGGCGTGCCACCCGGCGGAGTTGTGCCCGGATCGCCCGCGATGGGGCCAGTCGGCGTGCCGGGATCTCCGGGAGTACCACCCGGCGGAGTGCCGCCCGGAGGAGTCGTGCCCGGATCGCCTGCAATAGGACCGGTCGGCGTGCCGGGATCTCCGGGAGCGCCGCCCGGCGGTGTGCCACCAGGAGGAGTCGTGCTGGGGTCGCCTGCGATAGGACCGGTCGGCGTACCGGGATCGCCGGGAGTTCCGCTCGGCGGTGTGCCGCCTGGAGGAGTCGTGCCGGGGTCGCCTGCGATAGGACCGGTCGGCGTGTCGGGATCTCCGGGAGTGCCGCCCGGCGGTGTGCCACCCGGAGGAGTTGTGCCAGGATCGCCCGCGATGGGGCCGGTCGGCGTGCCGGGATCTCCGGGAGTACCGCCCGGTGGCGTGCCACCTGGCGGAGGCGTGCCCGGGTCCCCTGCAATCGGGCCAGTCGGGGTGCCGGGATCAGTTCCCGGGTCTGGCGGCGTAGTCGGATCAGTTGTGCCCGGTGGTGTTCCCGGAATCCCCGGGGTTCCCGGATCACCGGCGATGGGGCCAATAGGGCCACCCGGATCGGTTCCCGGCGGCGTGCCTGGAGGAGTGCCCGGTGGAGTACCCGGCGTACCGGGATCGCCAGCGATGGGCCCGCCGGGACCAGGCGGGGTTCCCGGATCAGGTGGCGTAAAGCCGGGCGGCAGAGGCGGGCCGACGGGATCTCCGGCGATCGGACCGGTAGGGTCGGGCGGCGTACCGGGATCGGTCGGTCCCGGCGGTGTGACCGGAGTACCTGGGTCGCCTGCGATCGGACCAGTCGGGTCGGGTGGCGTAGTCGGATCGTCGTCCGGCGTATAGGCGATCACGACCACGCCCGGATCGCCGGGCCCGGTGCCGGGTGTAGGCAGAGG